>CACZTG010000078.1 GCA_902783995.1 uncultured Ruminococcus sp.
GGCGGAGAACAGCTTGTCAGAAAGACAACGGAAGAAATCAATAAGATGTTTAAGCAATAATACATATGCGAAACAGAAAGGGATTTTATATATGAAATTTACGGTTGCGGGAGATATGCTGATTCAAAGACGTATTCCGGCTGATTATGAAGGCTTTGAAGAAGTAAAACGGTATATAGAAAAAGGCGATGTCAGATTTTTTAATTTGGAAACAACGCTTACACGGGGTGAATATTTCGCAAATCAGTACAGCGGCGGCAGCTATTTGACGGCAGTGCCGGAAGTGCTTGATGATGCGAAAAGTTTCGGCTTTAATATCTTAAGCTTTGCAAATAATCACACTATGGATTTTTCGCATGACGGACTTATGGCAACCAAAAGAGCAGTTGACGAAGCTGGCTTTCCAAACAGCGGGGCGGGCGCGAATTTAGACGAGGCTGCCGCACCCTGCTATATAGATACCAAAAACGGACGCGCAGCAATTATATCGGTTGTTTCGACCATGATGAACGAAGCCGCAATGGCAGGGAAGCAGTCAAGGCGGTTTAAGGGACGTCCCGGAGTAAACGGTCTCAGAATCGATGAGCATATTGAGCTCACAGCAGAGCAGTTTGAAATTATAAATGAGATTGCTGAGAAAAGTAATGTCAATGCAGAATTTGATATTGTAAGAGCGGAAGGTTATCTTCCGCCAATCCCGGAAGGCACGGTTTCTCTTAAAAGCATAAATTTTAAGCGTGGCGATAAAACAAAGTATGTTACCCGTCCGAATGAGGCTGATACGGAGAGGGTTATAAAATCTATATATGAAGCGCAAATGCAGGCGGATTATGTACTCGTAAGCGTACATTCGCATGAGCTTTCGGGCAAAGCAAAGGAAAATCCTGCGGATTTCCTTTGTGAGTTTGCGCATAGGTGTATAGATTCCGGCGCTCATGCTGTTATCGGTCACGGTCCGCATCTTTTAAGACCGGTAGAAATATACAAAAAGCGTCCGATTTTCTATTCTCTCGGTGATTTTGTTATTCACAATGAAAACATTCCGTGCGCTCCGTATGATATGTACGAGAAGCAAAAGCTTACGGACGATGCCACAATGAGAGAGCTTTTTTATGACCGCTCGAAAGGATACACAAGAGGTCTTATGCGTGACAGAAGAATGCTTGAAAGCATAATTCCGTATTTTGAAATGTCGGGCGGCGAGCTTAAATATATTGAACTAATGCCGATTGAGCTTAATTTTGATAAAAAAGAAATATGGCAGAAGGGTAATCCCAAGTTCAGTGACAAGCATGGAATCATTGAGCGGCTTGCGGCAATGTCTGAGCCATTTGGTACAAATATTATAATAAACGAAAAAGGCTTTGGTATAGTTGAGTTATAAAAAGAGAATATTTCAAGGTGATTTTGTGCAAAAGAAGAGTTTGGAATTTAAAAATTATATTTTTATGACACTTGGCTGTTTTTTGCTGGCAGTGGGGGTATATTTCTTCAAAATACAAAACAACTTTGTAACCGGCGGCGTTACGGGTCTCGGAGTAATGCTTGCCGCAATAACGCCTGTCAGCGCGGGAATATGGATTTGGCTACTTAATATCGCCCTGCTTATTATCGGATTCGGTATGCTTGGCAAGGAAACGGGATTTAAGACGGTGTATTGCAGTATGCTGTATTCTGCATTTACTTTCATGTTTGAAAAGTATTTTGCCTTAACATCGCCTTTGACCGACCAGATGTTTATGGAGCTTATATACGCAATGCTTCTGACTTCAATAGGTTCAGCACTTATATTTAACAGCGAAGCATCGTCCGGCGGCACCGATATTATTGCTCTTATACTTAAAAAATACACTTTAATAGATGTCGGCAAGGCGCTTTTGATTGTGGATTTTTTAGTTGCAATGAGCTCTTTTTGGCTTTTCGGAATTAAAATCGGGCTATATTCGCTTTTAGGACTTTTCTCAAAGGCATTTATCGTTGACGGAGTTATAGAAAGCTTTAATACCTGTAAATATTTTATTGTAATAACCACCAGAAAAGATGAAATAAAAGAGTATATTATAAATACCTTGCATCATGGCGTTACCTCAGGTACGGTAATCGGCGAATATACAAATGAGCAAAAGACAATGATGCATACCGTTTGTAAGCGGGTTGAGGCGATAAGACTCAGAAAGCATATAAAGGAGATTGACCCGAAGGCTTTTATAATAATTACTACAAGTAATGAAATAATAGGGAGAGGATTCAGGAGTGTGTAGTATTGATACGAAAAGATTATTTGAGATTACAGAAGCAAAAAAAGACGAATACATAAATTTTTTAAAGGAAATAGTAGAAATCGAAAGTCCCACATCATATAAAAAAGGTGTTGACGCGGTAGGAGAATATTTTGTTGAAAAGGCAAAACGTCTCGGCTTTAAAACTGAAGTTTTTGAGCAGGAAACAGCAGGAAATGTGGTCGTTATAACAATGAATCCAAATTCGGTGGAAAAGCCGATTTGTCTTTCCGGGCATATGGATACGGTACATCCTTTGGGGCTTTTCGGCGAGCCTTGTGTAAAGTTTGAAGGTAACAAGATGACAGGTCCGGGTATATGTGACTGTAAAGGCGGGTGTGTAAACGCATTTTGGGCTATGGACGTGCTTTCCGAAATGGGATATACAAAGCGTCCCGTTATGCTTATTTTACAAAGTGATGAGGAAACAAGCAGCCGTGAAAGTAACGGCGAGACCATAAAGTATATTGTTGAAAGGTCAAAAGATGCCGCTGCGTTTTTTAATATGGAGCCGTGTCTTTGTGATAAAGGGGTGATTTTGGAAAGGAAGGGCATTGCAAAGTTTGAATTTACGGTTTCGGGTGTGTCCGAACACGCTTCAAGATGCTATAACGGCGCAAGCGCAATAGCTGAAGCGGCAAATAAGATACTGAAGCTTGAAAAATATAAAGATGAGGACGGCATAACCTGTAACATTGGAACAATTAAGGGAGGCACTGTGCCGAATACCGTTCCCGAAAAATGTGTTTTCACCCTGGATACGAGATTTAAGACAGAGGAACAATTTAAAGAAATATGTGAATTAATAAATAAAGCTGCGGAAGAAAACAGTATTTCAGGAACCTCCTGTACTGTCAGGAGACTCAGTTTAAGACCTTGTATGCCGAAAGCGGAGATAAATTATGATTTACTGAAAGAAGTAAACCGGATTCTTAAAACTGCCGGTCTTAAAGAGCTAAAAGCAATAACTGTTTTTGGCGGTTCCGATGCCGCATACATAACGCTTGCCGGAATACCTGTTATAGACTCGATAGGAGTAATAGGAGATAATGTTCACCGGAAGAATGAGTATATCCTGACAGATAAATTTTCACTTTCAACAAAACGTATTGCCGCAATTATTGCGAATAAATAAGAAAAATAAATAAAGAAAGGATGATTAAAATGATAAAAGTGGCTTTTGTAGGCTTTGGCGAGGTTAATACACCTATTGATATTATCATAAATAAGTGTAAGACCGCCGAGGAAAACTTAAAAAAAGAGGGGCTTGAACTCACATCGGTTTATCCCGTAACAGACGATTATGAGGAAAAAGATGTAAAAAAAGCGGTCACTGCTCTTTCGGGACAGGATTTTGACTGTCTTGTAGTATGTGTAGCGGGATGGATTCCGACTCACGCTGTTGTGAAGGTGACAGAGCATTTCCGTCATATTCCTATGGTTCTTTGGGGACTTTGCGGCTGGACGGAAGGCGACAGACTTGTTACAACTGCCGACCAGGCAGGAACAACCGCAATACGCAAAACCTTTTACGACCTCGGTTATACTTTTAAATACGTATATGATATTGTAGGTGTTCCTTCAAAAACAAAAGCTGTATATAATTACTGCAAAGCAGCGGCAGCGGCTAAAAAGCTTCGTCACGCGAAAGCGGGTATGGCGGGATACAGGGATATGAACCTTTACGGCACGCTTTATGACGGCGGCTCGTTAAAACGTGAAATAGGGGCGGAAATTGAAACCTTTGAAATGCTTGA
>CACZTG010000079.1 GCA_902783995.1 uncultured Ruminococcus sp.
ATATTCTTCTTTAAAATCTATGCCGACCTTACGGTCAAATTTTTTAATTTTAGGCGTTTTGATTTTTATATGCTTTTCGGCACCGTTTGAGTTTAAAAATTCACGGGATATATCAACAATATTTTTGCCGTTCCAGCACATAACAAGCCTCGGCTCTTTCTGAACCTCGGCAACAACGGTAGCTTCAAGATTTTCTTCTTCCGCAAGCTGTTTAAAACGTTCCAAATCTTTTTTCTCGACAACAACAGCCATTCGCTCCTGTGATTCGCTTATGGCAAGCTCCGTGCCGTCAAGACCGTCATATTTTTTAGGCACTGCGTTAAGGTCAATTTTAAGACCGTCGGCAAGCTCGCCCACAGCAACCGAAACACCGCCCGCGCCAAAATCGTTACAGCGTTTAATAAGCCTTGACGCTTCTTGGTTACGGAAAAGCCTTTGAAGCTTGCGTTCCTCCGGCGCGTTACCCTTCTGTACTTCCGCTCCGCAGGTTTCAAGCGACGACAGTGTATGCGATTTTGATGAGCCTGTTGCTCCGCCGCAGCCGTCTCTGCCTGTCCTGCCGCCGAGAAGCACTACAACATCTCCCGACTCCGGACGTTCACGCCTTACGTTTTCCGAAGGCGCAGCGGCAATAACCGCCCCTATTTCCATTCGCTTTGCGACATAGCCTTCATGATATATTTCATCAACCTGTCCTGTTGCAAGCCCTATCTGATTGCCGTATGAGCTGTAACCGTTTGCGGCAGTTGTAACAATTTTTCTTTGCGGAAGCTTGCCTTTAAGTGTTTCCTCCATAGGTTTAAGCGGATTCCCCGCACCCGTTACTCTCATTGCCGCATACACGTAAGACCTTCCCGAAAGAGGGTCACGTATCGCGCCTCCTATACAGGTCGCAGCTCCGCCGAAGGGCTCAATCTCTGTCGGGTGATTATGTGTTTCGTTTTTAAAAAGAAGAAGCCAATCTTCATCTTTACCGTCAATATTTACTTTTATCTTTACCGTACAGGCATTGATTTCCTCCGATTCGTCAAGCCGATTAAGCTTACCGCTCTCTTTAAGATATTTAACCGCAACGGTCGCGATATCCATAAGGTTTACGGGTTTTGTACGACCTATAAGCCTGCGGACTTCAAGATAATCCTCATAAGCGCTTTGCAGCAGCTTATCCTCAAATTCCACTCCGTCTATTGTTGTTAAAAACGTTGTGTGACGGCAATGGTCCGACCAGTATGTATCTATCATCTTAATTTCCGTAACGGTAGGATTCCTGTTTTCTTTTATGAAATAGTCCTTGCAAAAGGCTATATCATCAATATCCATTGCAAGCCCCATTTCACGTATAAGATTTTCAAGCGCGGGTCTGTCCATTTTTATAAACCCGTCAACAGTTGCTACCGACTGCGGAATGTCATAGCTTGTTTTAAGCGTTACGGGAAGCTCAAAGGAAGCTTCCCGACATTCAACAGGGTTTATGAGATATTTTTTTATAACCGACAAATCCTCCTCGCAGCCTTCCGCAATATATATTTTAGCTGTTCTTACAAGCGGACGCTCCGATTTTGAAATCATCTGAATACACTGTGCCGCGGAATCAGCGCGCTGGTCAAACTGTCCCGGCAAAAATTCCGCCGCGAACATATTGTCCGCCTTATCAAGCGAATAGAACACTTCGTCCGTCTGAGGCTCGGAAAAAACCGTTTTTACGGCGTAATCAAAAAGCTCACGGCTCACTCCTTCAACATCATATCTGTTAATTACGCGAAAATCTGTAAGCGCTTTTAACCCAAAAAGCGCCGTAATATCTTTTTTTATTGCGTTTGCCTCATTACGGCAGCCTTCTTTTTTTTCAACATAAACTCTGTAAACCATTTTTACTCCATTTCTTTTTTTAAAGCTTTGAGTGCTTTTTCTCCTATATCTTTTCTGTAAAACGCGTTTTCAAAACGTACCTTTTTAACTTCATTATACGCTTTTTTTACGGCATTTTCAAGATTTTCCGCTACCGCAGTCACGCCCAATACTCTGCCGCCGGCGGTTTTAAGCTTTCCGCCGTCCGACTTTGCTCCCGCAACAAACAATTCAGCGTCAAAACCATCATCAACCGTTATTTCAAAGCCTGTTTCATATTTAAGCGGATAACCTTGAGATGCCATTACTACGCAGCAGGCACTCTCATTTTTAAATTCAATCTCAATTTTATCAAGCGTTTCGCTTTCCGCCGCCTGCATAATTTCAAACAAATCCGTCTTTAAAAGCGGCAAAACAACCTGCGTTTCGGGGTCTCCGAAACGGCAGTTATATTCAATAACCTTCGGTCCGTCCTTTGTTATCATAAGCCCAAAGTACAGACAGCCTTTAAATGTACGTCCCTCACTGTTCATTGCGTTTATTGTGGGGATAAAAATTTTTTTCATACATTCATCGGCAATTTCCGCCGTATAATAAGGGTTTGGCGCAACAGTACCCATACCGCCTGTATTGAGACCTTTATCGCCGTCCCCCGCGCGTTTATGGTCCATTGAGGAAACCATAGGCACTACGGTCTTTCCGTCGGTAAACGAAAGCACGGAAACCTCCGGTCCCGAAAGAAACTCCTCAACAACAATGCTGTTGCCGCTCTCGCCGAAAACCTTATCCTCCATAATTGTTTTAACCGCGGCATACGCCTCATCACGGGTATTCGCGAT
>CACZTG010000080.1 GCA_902783995.1 uncultured Ruminococcus sp.
ACACATAAAAAACGGAGATTTCGTTTATTTTGTTCATTCGTATTACGCTTCAAAATGTGATGATTCCGTAACGGCGGTTTGCGATTACGGCGCGCCGCTTACCGCTTCCGCCGAAAAAGGCAGCATATACGGCTGTCAGTTTCACCCCGAAAAAAGCGGTGATGTCGGGCTTAATATACTTCGGGCTTTTTGTGAACTGTAAGCGGCTTTGATAAAATGCACAGATTGCACAAAGCATAGAAAAATCCGTTATAATGGGACTTAACAAGAAAGCAATTTAGCAATAAATTAAAATGCTTTGTGCTACGAACAAACTTTGCCTCTCGCTGTACCCTCGTACAGCTTCGGGTAACCGCAAAAGCTTATCGCTTTTGCGCTCAGTTTGTCCGTTCTGTACTATTTTCTCTTCGCCCCTAAAAAAGGGGGCTGTGAAGTTTTAAAAAACAAAAAATTTCAGAAAGGTTTTTTAAGTTATGTACATTTTCCCGGCGATAGATTTATTTGAAGGCAAGGCAGTAAGGCTTTTAAAGGGCAACTATGAGAAGATGACCGTTTACAGTGAGTTTCCCGAAAAAATCGCTGAAAATTTTGCCTCCTGCGGCGCAAGTCATATTCATATTGTTGACCTTGAGGGCGCAAAGGACGGTACGACGCCAAATCTCGGAACGGTAAAAAAAATAATTGAAGGCGGCAAGCTTTTTTCGGAAATCGGCGGCGGTATCAGAAATATGCGGACTGCCGAAAAATATATAAATGCCGGCATTGACAGAATTATTCTCGGCACAGCCGCTGTAAATGACGAAGCCTTTTTAAAAGAAGCGTTAAAAGAGTTCGGTGAAAAGGTTGCGGTGGGCGCCGATATAAAAGACGGTTTTGTCGCGACACACGGCTGGCTTCAAAAAAGTGAAATTCGCTGCGCCGGGTTTTTTGAAAAAATGCAGGCGCTCGGCGTTAAAACTATAATATGCACCGATATCTCAAAGGACGGCGCGATGATGGGTACAAACCACGAGCTGTACCGTGAGCTTTCCGGAAAATTTGATATTAACCTTACCGCTTCGGGCGGAGTTTCAAGCCTTGACGATGTAAAACGGCTTAAAGAGCTTAACATTTACGGAGCAATAATCGGCAAAGCGTATTATACGGGCGCAATCAATCTTAAAGAAGCAATAGAGGTGGCAGAATGATTACAAAAAGGATTATCCCCTGCCTTGACGTTAAAGACGGCAGAGTGGTAAAGGGGGTAAAATTCAAAGGGCTTGCCGATGTTTCGTCACCTGTAAGTCTTGCGGAATATTACAGCCGCGCCGGGGCGGACGAGCTTGTTTTTTATGATATAACGGCGTCACACGAACAGCGGAAGCTTTTTACGGATATTTTATGCGAGGTCGCGAAAAATGTATTTATTCCCCTGACTGTCGGCGGCGGAATTAACACGCTTGATGATTTTGACCGTGTTTTAAAATGCGGCGCGGATAAAGTCAGCGTAAATTCGGGTGCGATAAAAAACCCCCGGCTTATTGAGGACGCGGCGAAGCGCTACGGCAATCAATGCGTTGTTATATCGGCAGATGTAAAACGTGTTGACGGAAAATTCACAGTATTCGCGAAAGGCGGACGTGAAAACACCGGTCTTGACGCTGTGGAATGGATAAAACACTGCGTTGATATGGGCGCCGGAGAGGTTGTGCTTAACTCAATAGATACAGACGGCGTTAAAAACGGTTTTGATATTGAAATGCTTGATAAAATTTGCTCCGTCGTAAATGTACCCGTCATCGCCTCGGGCGGCGCGGGTAATACAGAGCATTTTATAAAGCTTTTTAAAGAAGTGCCGAAATGCGATGCCGGGCTTGCGGCTTCCATATTCCACTTTGGAGAGGTTGAAATATCCGAGCTGAAAAAAAAGCTTAAAGAAAACGGTATTTCCGTAAGACTTTAAACAAAAAGGGGTTTTTAAAATGATTGATATAAATAAACTTAAATTTGACGAAAAAGGGCTTATTCCCGCTATTGTTGTAGATGCTGTTTCAAAACGTGTTTTAACTCTTGCCTATATGAACCGTGAAAGCCTTGAAATTTCTGTAAAAAAAGGCTTGACCTGCTTTTTCAGCCGTTCAAGGCAGGAGCTTTGGCTCAAAGGTGAAACAAGCGGAAACTATCAGCATATTGTTTCAATTACCGCCGACTGCGATATGGACGCTCTCGAAATTATGGTCGAAAAGGACGGTCCCGCCTGTCATCTCGGAAATGATTCCTGCTTTGAAAATCCTGTTTTTGAAAGCGAGGAGCTGCACGAATTTTCGCTTGAAGCTCTTATGGAGCTTATAAAAGGCAGAAAAACCGAAAAAAAAGAAGGCTCATATACAACCTATCTTTTTGAAAAAGGGCTTGACAAAATCCTAAAAAAAGTCGGAGAAGAAAGCACTGAGGTTATTATTGCCGCAAAAGCGGAGGACAAAAAAGAAACAATTTACGAAATTGCCGACCTTGCGTATCACGTTATGGTGCTTATGATTGAAGCGGGCATTTCACTTGAGGATATACACCGTGAGCTTGCCTCACGCCATGTTATCGACCACAAGATTAAGCAGGAGAAAATGACAAAATGAAGGATTTGCACGTTCATACAACCTACTGTGACGGTGAGGACACGCCGGAGAATATTA
>CACZTG010000081.1 GCA_902783995.1 uncultured Ruminococcus sp.
AATTTTCAAAGACCATTGCTCCCGCTCAACCTTACCGGTTTTGCGACAGCTTTATTATTATACCACTTTTTTTTTACCTTGTCAAGCTTTTTTTATCTTTTTTTCTCCTTTTGTGTATTTTCTACATTTTGCACTCTTCTTTACTCCTTGAATTGTGCATTTCAACCACTTTGCCTTTCATATCTATTAAAAAAACTATCCCTTAAAATACCTTACTTGAAAATATTTGATAAAATTTCCAATTTGGTGTTGACCTTAAATGAATTTTGTATTATAATTAAAGTTGGTATATTATCCACAATTGAAAGGAAAGATTATAATGAAATGTCCTTATTGCGATTTTCCCGAAAGTAAGGTTATAGATTCAAGGCCTACCGATGAAGGAGGCACCATAAGACGCCGACGTGAGTGTATGCAGTGCGGAAAACGTTTCACGACTTATGAGAAAATCGAAACTTCTCCTATAATTGTTGTAAAAAAAGATAAAAGCCGTCAGCTTTTTGACCGCCAAAAAATTATGAACGGACTTATGAGTGCCTGTGAAAAAACAACTGTTTCCGTTGATGATATGGAAAAAATCGCGATAAATATAGAAACTTCGCTGCAAAACAGTCTGTGCCGTGAAGTAAGCAGCGAAAAAATCGGTGAGATGGTTATGGAAAATCTTCGGGCAATAAACCAGGTGGCATATGTGCGCTTTGCCTCTGTTTACCGTGAATTTAAAGATATCGACACATTTATGTCGGAGCTCAGCAAGCTTTTGCATGAGAACAAATAAATCCTGTTTGGAGGACTGCGTAATGAAAAAAATTATAACATATTTATTAATAACGCTTATGCTTTTTTCTTTGTGCAGTTGCGAAAAAAAAGCCGGAAACAATAATACCGTTTCCAAAAAAACGTCGTCAGCTATAAAATCAGGCGGCTCAATTGAAGCTTATATGCTGAAACCCGACACTCTTAACCCGCTTATCACCGGAATCGACGTGAATCGCTGTGCTCTGAAACCCATATATAACTCTCTTTTCCGTATTGACGGCAATCTGAAGGCTGTGCCTGAACTTGCTTACGGATATGAATTTTCGGACAACGCTACTGTTCTTAAAATAACTTTGTGCAGCGGTGTTTCCTGGCATGACGGCAGCAAGTTTGATTCTTCCGATGTCGTTTATACTGTAAAAAACATACTTTCTCTTGAAGAAATTTATTGCCACGATGTAATAAGCGAGCTTGTATCCGGCATAAGCGCGCCCGACGAAAACACTGTTGTTTTTAAATTTTTCCGACCGAGCAGCGGAGCCGCGGCGCTTTTAACGTTTCCGATATTAAAATACGAGCGCGGCAACATGGCAGACCACGCGTCAAAATATATGCCTGTTGGCACAGGCGGCTTTAAAGTAAAGGATTATGACAGCAAAAGCGCTCTCGTGCTTGAAAAAAATACTGACAGCAAAATAACAAATCCATATGCCGATGAGGTGGTTTTAAATATTTTACCCGATATTGAGGCTGCATACACGGCTTTCAGCGCGGGCATTACCGATTTTATAAAAATAAATCATGAAACTGCGGGTAAAGTATCTTTAAATGAAAATTCCGACTTTGCGCCGTCATACACAAACAAATATACTTTTTTGGGGCTTAACACGGAAAACCGGCTTCTCGGAAAAGCCGAAGTGAGAAGGCTTATTGCCTCCGCCATTTTACAGACTAAAGCCGTGGAATCACTTTTCGGCAATTATATTTCCGTCTGTGATGTACCGTTTAATCCAAACAGTTTCTGCTATCTGCCGGAGGAAAATCCCAAAACTTTTGAGGAAAACGCAAAGGCAGCCGGATTAGTGCAAACAGATTCCGGAAACACGTATATAAATGATGACGGTGAACAGCTTTTTCTTGATTTTACAATTCTCGTAAACGAAGAAAACAACACCCGCCTTCTTGTTGCCGACAGCATAAGTAAATCTCTTGAAGGCTTGGGAATAGGCGCGCGGGTTATAAAGGTTGATTTTGAAACTTATATTAACGCTCTTAAAGAGCGCGATTTTGATATGTTTGTCGGAAGTACTGTTTTAAGCGGTGATATGGACATTTCGTCTCTTATAGGCAGTAACGGGGCACTGAACTATGGAGGGTATTCTTCCGAAAAGACGGATTCTCTTTTGCAGAGTGCGGCAAAGGAAAGCGATGTGAAATCAGATTTTCCGGCAAAGCTTCAAAGCGATTTCAGAAACTCTTGCCCGCATATACCGCTGTATTTTGAAAATGAAACCATTATATACAATTCAAAAAAACTTGGCAACGTTACTCCTGTTTTTTCCGAAAACCGCTCTGCTTTTTTGAATACTTGTTGTGTAAACAGATAGGGAGATTTTTATGCTTGATAGATTTAACAAAGCGAAAAAGCTGCTTCTTGAAAATGAATTTTCAAGGCTTAATAAAGAGCAAAAGCAAGCGGTTTTTGCGTCTTACGGCAACTCGGCGCTTATTTTGCGCGCAGGTGCCGGAACGGGAAAAACCACTACTGTTGTCAATAAAATTGCCTACCTTATAAAATACGGCGATGCTTATACAGACTCCGAAAGTCTTCCGGAGAGTGTTGACGAAAATGTTTTAACTCTTATGGAAGCTCCGGGCGGAGTTGCTTCGGATTTTGTAAAATATATCGCAAACAATCCCATACCGCCATACCGTTTGCTTGCCGTAACCTTTACGAATAAAGCGGCAAATGAAATGAAAGAGAGAATATGCGGGATGGTCGGCAGCGGCGCTGAGGATATCTGGGTCGGTACTTTTCACTCAATATGCATTAAAATCCTTCACAGATACATAGACAGACTTGACGGCTTTAACAGCAGCTTTACAATATACGATACCGATGACGCGAAATCGCTTATCAAATCCTGCGTAAAGCAGCTTAACCTTAATGAAAAAGAATTTACACCCGCCTACCTTCTCAATATAATAAGCGGCTGTAAAAATACCATGATGACACCGGAGGAATATGAAAACGAAGCCTCCGGGAATTACAAGCAAATGAAAATCGCGGAGGTGTATTCGCTCTATCAGCAAAGGCTTAAAGAAATGAACGCACTTGATTTTGACGATATTATAAACCATACCGTGACCATACTTAAAGACAACCCCGATATCGCCGAAAAGCTTTCGGGGAGGTTTAAACAAGTTATTGTTGATGAGTTTCAGGATACCAACGATGCTCAATACGAATTTGTCGATATCATTTCGGGAAACTGTAAAAATCTTTGCGCTGTCGGTGACGATGACCAGTCGATTTACGGCTGGCGCGGGGCGAATATTGACCATATAATGAATCTCGGCAAAAACGCGAGATGCCTCACAATTAACCGCAATTACCGTAGCTTTGACAGCATTATTGAGGTTGCCAACAGCATAATCAAAAACAACAAATACCGCTTTGAAAAAGAGCTTCGGGCAAACCGTTTCGGCGGTGAAAAGGTTACTTATAACCGCTGTGAGAGCGACTTTGCGGAAGGGCATTACATTGCG
>CACZTG010000082.1 GCA_902783995.1 uncultured Ruminococcus sp.
AAAAAGGAATGATTAAAAATGGCTGAAAAGAAAATAAAATTTGAAACGGCGGTTAAGGAGCTTGATGAAATCGCGAAACAGCTTGAAAGCGGCGAAACGGAGCTTGACACGGCGCTTGCCCTCTTTAAAAAAGGCGTTGAGCTTACAAAGGCATGCAACAAAATTCTGGATAACGCCGAACAGCAAATAAAAATTATAGAAGGCAGCGAGGAATAATGGGAAAAAATTTTGATGCTGTTTATAAAGAGCGCGCGGATGCTGTTGAAACCGCTCTTGATAAATATGTTACGCTTAAAAATAATTATCAAAGCAAAATATATGATGCTATGCGTTACAGCCTGCTTGGCGGCGGCAAACGTCTGCGTGGTGTTTTGTGCCTGACCGGAGGGCTTCTTGCGGGCGGCGCGGCAAAAGACGTTATGCCCTTTGCCTGCGCTATGGAAATGATACATACATATTCGCTTATACACGATGACCTTCCGGCTATGGATAACGATGATATGAGGAGAGGAAAGCCGACCTGCCATAAAAAATTTGATGAAGCTACCGCGATTTTAGCGGGGGACGCGCTTTTAAACGGCGCTTTTGAGTTTATGCTGAAAAGTAAAGTTAAGCAGAACGATATGCTTGAAGCAATGGAGATAATTGCAGAGGCAAGCGGCACGGAGGGTATGATAGGCGGACAAACGGTTGACCTTATGTGCGAAGGGAAAGAAATAAGCAAAGACCTGCTTTTTTACCTTCACCGCCATAAAACGGGAGCGCTTATTTCAGCGGCTCTGCTCAGCGGTTACGCGGCTTGCGGCGGCAAAAAGGAAGGTACGGCGGCTTTAAAGAAATACACCGAAAAAATTGGGCTTGCGTTTCAGGTTGTTGACGATATATTGGATATTACGGGAGATGAAAAAACTCTCGGTAAGCCGATAGGCAGCGATAATAAAAACCACAAAAACACATTTATCGGCTTTATGGGGCTTGAAGGCTCAATGAAATTTGCAAAAGAATTAAGTGCTGAAGCGGCTGAGGCGGTAAAAGGTCTCGGCGAGGAAGGTAAATTTCTCGCGTGGCTTGCGGAGTATCTTTGCGACAGGAAATTTTAAGAAAGAAACGGAGTGATATATGTGAAACCCATGGAGGTTTTAAAAGACGAAGTTTTTGATTTAAACGGAGAAGAAGAAGCTGTTTATCTTGTTGATTTTCTTAAAGAAAAAAATCTTAAAATTTCTACCGCCGAATCCTGCACAGGAGGGCTTGTTTCGCAGCTTATAACCTCCGTTTCGGGGGCTTCCGATGTTTTTGAGTATGGTTTTGTGACCTACGCGAACGAGGCAAAAACCAAAATACTCGGCGTAAAGCCTGAAACACTTAAAAGCGTGGGGGCAGTAAGTGCCGATACCGCAAGAGAAATGGCGATAGGCGCGAAGGAAAAATCGGGCAGCAATATTGCCGTATCGCTTACGGGTATTGCCGGTCCGACAGGAGGAACAGAGGAAAAGCCCGTAGGACTTGTATATGCCGGTTTCGCATTTAAAAACGAATCTTTTGCGTTTGAATACAGGCTTAAAGGCAGCCGTGACGAGATACGTATGAAGGCGGCGGCAAAAACGCTTGAAGCGGCAAGGCTGCTTATTGAAGGCGATGAATAATAACATAATATAAGAAGGGAATGATTACATATGAAAAAGGATAACAAAAACACTTCTCCGCTTGAAAAGCTTGAAGGGGAGCAGAAAGAAAAGGCAATAAAAGTCGTTTTTGAGCAGCTTGAAAAGGAATTTGGCAAGGGCACGATAATGCGTATGGGTGATAAAACCGCCGCAGATGTTGATGTTATACCGACAGGTTCACTTAATCTTGATCTGGCGCTTGGTATAGGCGGTGTGCCGAGAGGCAGAGTTGTTGAAATCTACGGTCCCGAATCCTCGGGCAAAACCACTCTTTCGCTTCATATAATTGCCGAAGCTCAAAAACAGGGCGGAGAGGTTGCGTTTATTGACGCAGAGCACGCGCTTGACCCCGTTTACGCAGCGGCTCTCGGCGTAAACGTTGACAGGCTTATCGTTTCACAGCCCGATACGGGAGAAGACGCCCTTCAGATTGCCGAAACCCTTGCGAGAAGCGGAGCTATTGATATTATTGTTATTGATTCGGTTGCGGCTCTTGTGCCGAAAGCTGAAATTGAAGGCGAAATGACGGAAATGCAGGTAGGCGCTCAGGCAAGGCTTATGTCAAAGGCACTTCGCAAAATCACGGGTGTGGCAAGTAAAACAAACACAACCATTCTTTTCATAAATCAGCTAAGGCTTAAAATCGGCGTTATGTACGGAAATCCCGAAACAACAACGGGAGGTTATGCGCTTAAATTTTACTCGTCTATTCGTATGGATATCAGAAAGGCGGAGGCAATAAAATCAGGCACCGATGTTATCGGAAACCGTACAAGGGTTAAAATTGTCAAAAATAAAATGGCGCCGCCTTTTAAAGAGTGTATGTTTGATATTATGTATGGTGAAGGCATATCAAAAACAGGTGAAATACTTGACCTTGCCGCCGAATATGATATAATTAAAAAGGGCGGTGCATGGTATTCATATAATGACGAAAAAATCGGTCAGGGCAGGGATAACGCTAAAAACTACCTTACCGAACACCCGGATATTCTGAATGAGATTGAATATAAAGTCAGAAGCATACTCGGCATTCCGATTCCGGATTATCTTAAAGACCTTGACGTGTTTACCGATGATGACGATAAGCCGATAAATGTAGCGGTTAAGCCTAAAAAGAATATTGATACCGAGCTTGACGATGTGGTTCTGGAAGATAAATATGAGGATGAAATCTGATGGACGAGGAGCTTTTTAAAAAAGCGGAAAAGACCGCCGCAAGGCTGTTAAAATTCCGGCAGACGAAAAGGGGTTTTAAGGATAAAATGCGCCGTAAAGGCTACCCTGCGGATGTTGTTGAAGCGCTTACGGAAAAAGCGGAAAACCTCGGATATATAAACGACAGTGACTACGCCGCCGCTTTTGCGCATGACAGCGTGTTTATTAACCGTTACGGCAAAATAAAGATAGTGAGAAGCCTTTTCGGAAAAGGAATTGACAAGGAAACGGCGGCGGAAGCGCTTTCAGCCTTTGATGATGAAATATATCTTGACAATCTTCGCTATTTTGTTTATAAATATTTTGGTGATGAGGCGCACGTAAGCAAGGAGGACGCGGAATATTTTAAGAAAAAAATGCTTGCGAGAGGATATACTTACAGACAGATACAGGCCGTTACGGAAGCTCTTGTTTCAGAATGAATAATACAAAGGATTGAAAATATGTATAAAGTTGGTTTTGTTTCTCTCGGCTGTCCGAAAAACCTTACCGATACCGAAAGTATGATAGGTCTTTTAAGCCGTGATTACGAAATTGTAAACGACCCTATGAGGGCGGATATAATTATTGTGAACACCTGCGGCTTTATTGAAAGCGCAAAGCAGGAATCTATAGATACTGTGCTTGAAATGGCGGGCTATAAGGAAAAAGGCAGGCTGAAAAAGCTTATTGTTACGGGCTGTCTTGCCCAGCAGTACAAAGACGAGCTTTTAAAAGAAATTCCGGAAGCGGACGCAGTTGTCGGCACGGGCAGCTATCAGGATATTTTAAAGGCAGTTACGGAAACTCTGAAGGGTGAAAAAGTAAAAATTTGTTCCGATATAAACGGAGAAATTCCCGAAAACCTGCCGAGAGTGCTTGCAACGCCTTTTTACAGCGCGTATCTGAAAATTGCCGAGGGCTGCGACAATCACTGTACATATTGTATTATACCTTTTTTAAGAGGTAAATTCAGAAGCCGAAAAGAAGAGAATATTATTGCGGAAGCGGAGGCTCTTGCTAAGTCGGGAGTAAGCGAGCTTATCCTTGTTGCGCAGGACATAACCTGCTACGGCAAGGATTTTGGCGGTAAGGCGCGGCTTACTGAGCTTTTAAGAAAGCTTTCGGAAATCAAAGATATTCACCGTATAAGGCTGCATTATTGTTATCCCGAAAGAGTGACAGACGAGCTTATAGATGAAATCGCTGAAAACCCGAAAATATGCAAGTATATAGATATTCCGATGCAGCACGCTTCGGATAAAATACTAAAACGAATGGGACGGCATGTTACAAAAGCCGAACTTGTGAGCCTTGTAAATAAGCTTCGTAAAAAAATACCCGATATTAAAATAAGAACAACCTTCATAACGGGCTTTCCGGGCGAAACGGAAGAAGATTTTAACGAGCTTAAAGCCTTTATTTCGGAAATGCGTTTTGAAAAAATGGGAGTTTTCCCTTTTTCGTGCGAGGAAGGCACGGCAGCGGCAAAGCTTGACGGCGAGGTTGCGGAGGAAATACGTGAAAAACGAGCGTCAGAGCTTATGGCTGTTCAGCAGGAAATATCTCTTGAAAAGGGGCGCGCGCAAATCGGAAAAACGATTGAAGTTCTATGTGAACGTCAGCTCCCCGATGGCAGATATGAGGGCAGGGGTGACGGAGATTCGCCCGAAATTGACGGCTGTGTCGTTTTTGAAGGCGATAATGTTAAAATCGGCGAATATGTAAATGTTCTCGTGCTTAACGCGAGCGAATATGATTTGGAAGGGAAAGTTCCCTGTAATTTTGACTGAAAGAGGATATGATGAAAAATGAACATTGCAAATAAGCTGACGCTTTTAAGAGTTATCTTAATACCGTTTTTTATTGTTTTCGGGTTTATTAACAACGCGGCTTGCGGATATATTGCCCTTGCGCTTTTTATTATAGCTTCCTTTACCGATTATCTTGACGGGCATCTTGCGAGAAAGCTTGGTCTTGTGAGCAATTTCGG
>CACZTG010000083.1 GCA_902783995.1 uncultured Ruminococcus sp.
ACCGCCGTTACGGGCGGAGATAATATTGCTCTTTGCGAATACACTGCGCCGAAGCTTACAAGCTTTGACAATATGTGTTATGATATGGGCAGGGAAGCGGTAAAAATAATTGCCGATATGATAAAAGGCGGCGGTTTTTACAATAAAATCATAAAAAGCAAACCAATTATAAGAGAGTCATCATAAAAATTTATCTTGGCTTTTTTATGTATTTGCTAAACCGGTTTAGCATAATAAATTTTAAATAAAAAGGAGTAAAAAATCATGCACTACACCGATTACAAAAAAACAAGAGCAGTTGTAATTGAAAGACCTTACTTCGCGAATGTAAGAGAAATTAAACTTACAGAGCCTATGCCGGACGCTTATATTTGTCAGACGCTCTTTTCGTCAATTTCAAGCGGAACGGATATGAAAACCTATAAAGGTATGCAGCATCCTGAGCAGTGCTATTATCCCCTTGTGCCGGGCTATGAAACGGCGGGTATAGTGGTTGCGAAAGGTCCCGACGCGAGAAAAGACCTTGAGGTTGGCGACAGAGTAATGATAAACGAATGCCGCAAATACGGTGATGTCTGCTCGGCATGGGGCGGCGGAAGCGAATTTACTATTAAGGATTCAAACACCACAAACGACCAGTTTGATTACAGCGTTAAAATCCCCGATAATGTTACATATGAACAGGCGGTTTTGGCATATCTTGCCTGCGTACCCTTGAAGGGTATAAAAAGGCTTACTCTCCGCCCGAAGGAAACAATAGTGGTTATCGGTGCGGGAATGGTCGGAATATCGGCTGTTCAGGAGCTTAAAATTTTAGAGCCCACGCTTCAGGTGATTTCGATTGACAGAAACGCTTTCAGAAGAAGCATAGCGGCGCACTATGCCGATATTGTCTGCTCGCCGGAGGATGCGGAAAAGGTTATAAGGGAAGCGACAAACGGCAAAATGGCAGACCAGCTTATGGAATGCAGCGGCAATCCGGAGGTTGTCGGCACGCTTCACAGGCTTATTAAGGACGGCGGCTGGGAGGCGGACGATACACCCGCTCATATTCACTTGCAGGGCGACTATCCCGACAGAATAATATTTGACCACTATCACAGATGGTTTGTAAAAAACGCCACAATTACAATGACCTGCGCACTTTCGGCGGGCTGCAAGGAGCAGGTTTTAAAATGGATATCGGAAGGAAAGTTCGATACTGCGAAGCTTCCTGTTGAGGTATGGGGAGTTTCAAAAGCGAAAGAAGCTTTTGAATATAAAAACAAAGCAGGCGAAGAATGTTTTAAAATTCTGTTTGATTGGAGCAAATAATAATGAAATATATTTATAAAGATTATGCATTTGGGGACACCCTTGTAAGATATATAATTTCAAAAGAAAACGGCAAGGTTTTTTTGAATCTTCTTCCGAAGGAGTCAAAAAAACAGCCGACAGAAAAGTACGAAGCCTACGAAAAAGGCGGGCAGTTCCCGGATAATTTTGATTGGTTTGACGGAGCGCTTTTTCACCTTCAGCTGGCTCATCACGCGCGTTCACCTTATGCGGGAGGCTTTAAGCTCGGAAATTCGTATGACGATATGTATTTTAAAAATCAGACTGTTGTAAAAGAGCAGGGTAAAACCGTTATTGAAACGCTTGTCGTATCAGACGAAGGCTATGAGGTATTGCACAAGCTTACAAATTATGACGGCGAAGACGGCTTTGAGGTCAGCAGTACGTTTACAAACAAAACGGGCAAAACAGTTGCTCTCGAAATGTTTGAAGGCGCAAGCCTTGACTGTTTAAGCCCGTATGCGGAAGATGACGGCTCGGAGGATATTTTAATACATATGTTCAGGTCGGGCTGGGCAACGGAGGGTAATCATTTTGCGTACAGCCTGCCTGAGCTTAACCTCGGCAAAGCATGGGGCGGTAATTTTAAAAGCTTTAAAATCGGCTCGCAGGGGTCAAGACCTACGGCGGATTATTTTCCGTTTACGGCGGTTGAGGACACCTCGGCGGAGGTTTTGTGGGGTATGCAGCTTTACTGCGCCTCAACGTGGCAGGCGGAATTTTCAAGAATGGGCGCAAAGCTATCGTTTTCGGGAGGTCTCGGTGACGCGGCTTTCGGAAATTGGACAAAAAATATAAAAGACGGCGAAAGCTTTACCGCTCCGAAAGCGCTTATTGCTGCCGTAAAAGGCAATATTGCGGACCTTGCGGATATTTTTCTTAAAATGCGGAACAAGGATATTGAAGCTTACGGCGAAAAAGGTATGCCGATTATCTTTAACGAATGGTGTACAAGCTGGGGACACCCCTCGCACGAAAAAAATCTTGCGCTTGCCGAAAAGCTCGAAAAATCAAAAGCAAAATATTTTGTTATGGACGCGGGCTGGTATGACGGCACAATAGGCGATTGGAAAGTGAACAAAGCGATTTTTCCGAAAGGGTTTAAAGCCTATACGGACGATATAAGGGCAAAAGGTTTTGTGCCGGGAATATGGATGGAATTTGAATGCACAAACGAAGGCGCCGAATACTCCTCACCAAAATACGACAATATGCATTTAAAGCATAACGGCAGCGTTATTTTCGGGCAGGTAAGCAAAGGAAGAAAAGAGAGCTTCTGGGATTTCAGAAATCCCGATAC
>CACZTG010000084.1 GCA_902783995.1 uncultured Ruminococcus sp.
AAAATCAGCCTTGCGGAAGCCGCCGGAAAGCTTGACGGCAGAGACAGACAGATTTTGGTGCTCCGGTATTTTAAAAATATGACGCAAAGTAAGGTTGCAGAAAAGCTGGGCATATCGCAGGTGCAGGTTTCAAGGCTTGAAAAAAAGATGCTTGAAAAAATGAAAAAACTTATGGCTTAACTTCCGGCCGCCTTTTTCAGCGCTCTGCGGGGCTGTTGCATTAAGGCAGCCCTTATTTTTTTGTTCGTTTTTTGAGTTTTTATGATATATATTGTGTTTTTTCTCCGTTAAACGGATATATTCGTTTTCCGACAAAAACTGTTTTTTAATGTTTAAATCGCAGCTGCGCTCCTGCCTTGCCGATGGGGAGCAGAGGCGGGGGATATCTGCGCTCAGGTTATAATCAAAAAATGCGTAACATAAAAATTAATTGAAAAGAAAGTCTGAATAAGCAATATTAATGCGGAAAGAAGTTGAGAAAATGAATAAAAAAATATTTACGGGCGCGATGATATTTACGGGAACGGTTATCGGTGCAGGCTTCGCTTCGGGACAGGAAATATGGATTTTTTTCGGTTCTTACGGCGGAGCGGGACTTATCGGGGTTTTACTCGCGGGAATAATTCTTGCCGTGACCGGCACCGGAATTTTTCTTGGCATAAGCGACGGGGATTTTAGCAGCTACGGCGAATTTTGCGAAAAAACGGGCGGCAAAGCTGCCGGCTCTTTTATTGCCGCCCTCGGCATAATTTTTATGTTCGCTGCGGTCTGTGTAATGTTTGCCGGCAGCGGCGCTCTTTTTTCACAGCAGCTTGGTTTTGATTACCGCACAGGCGTCTTGTTTATGGCGGTTATATGTTTTTTATGCCTTATTTTCGGCATAAAAAGTGTAAGCGTAATAAACTGTGTATTAACGCCTCTTATGGTATTAGGCATAATGATTCTCGGATTTTTTTCGATTATATACGGCTGCCGCAGCGTCTCTGCCGGATATTCCTCGCTTCTTTCGGTAAGCGGCTCTTTTGTTTCCGCGGTAGTTTATGTAAGCTACAACCTTCTTGCCGTACCTTCCGTGCTTGTTTCAACGCCAAAGCTTTCAAGGCGTGAAGCGGTTTTCGCGGGACTCACGGGCGGCGGTCTGCTTGGCGCGCTCGGACTTATAATGTATCTTATATCTGTTAAACCGGGATTTATGACAGCGGAGCTTCCCGCTTTAAGGGCGGCAAATATTATAAACGCGAATTTCGGCGTAATTTACGGTGTTTTAATATACTTTTCTATGCTGACGACAGTAATCGGAAACGCCTACGGACTTGTTTCGGTAATTTGCGGAAGGCTTGGTTTTTCGTTTTTTCCGACCTCCGCCGTAATTATTCTGTGTGCCGGCGCCGCTTCGGTTCTCGGCTTTTCAAGGCTTGTCGGTTCTCTTTATTTTTCTGTCGGATACGCCGCTGTTTTAATTACCGTTTTGCTGATGATTTATTCGCTGAAAAAATTGAAAAAACCACTGTCAAAAGCAGACAAAAGCAGATGCAAATAAAGAGGGGCAGAGCAAAAAGCCCCATTTTTGACGGACAGGAGCTTAAATATGCCGAGGTTTTAACGGGACCGCCCGCAAAGCGCATAAGTATAACGGTATAAACGGGCGCGAAAATCATTTGCATCATTTTACCGAAAAAATATTTCCCCATTCTCATACCGCTGTCCGAAATTTCCGCGGCAATCTGCATATGTACGCAAAGCCCCGACCAGCCTGTAAGCATGGAGCAAAGCGGCATAACAATCTGCGGTTTGTACGGTAGCAGCGCGGTACTGCTTATCCCTGCCGTCATTTCTGCGAAACCGTTTAAAACGCAGTCGGCGTCAAAGCCCGTAAGTCCTGCTTTCTGAAGCAAAAGCGATATTCCCGAAGCTTTAAAGCTGTTTATGATTACCGAAAAAATAAGAATAAATCCGCAAACGCTGAGGATTGACCTTATACTTTTACGAACAGCCTTTACGGCACATTCTGAAAGATTTTCGTCAGAACTTTGCATGTAAAGCTTGTGCTTTTCGGGCTTTTTACCTATGCCGAGTATAACCCCGACGGTTACGGCGGAAAAAAATTGAGATAAAAAGAGAATCAGACCGCCGCGCTCCGTAAGCTTAAGCATTTCCGCCGCGCTCCCTATAATAAACATAGCCCCCGCGTTATTGCAAAAACCGAGCAGCCTTTCGCCCTCCTGTACCGAAATATCTCCCCGTTTAACCATATCCGCGGTGACGGAAGCGCCCACGGGAAAACCTGCCAAAAAGCCGGTTATAACCGCGGCGGAGCAGGCGCCCGAAAGATGAAAAATTTTACTGAATATCGGCGAAAAAAAACGTCCGAAAGCGTTTGCTCCTCCGCAGTAAATAAGCAGGGAGCTTAAAACCATAAACGGAAACAGATTCGGAATTATTACTGCCGCGCAGACTTTTAACGCTTCACGGCAAGCTGCCGCCGCGCCTGACGGAAAAGCAAGCAGCGCGCACATTAAAATTGCCGAAAAACCGGCGATAAAAAGGTTTGATTTTTTCATAGTGTATTCTTCCTTTCTTTGTGTTCTTTTAAAAACATATTCACAAAAAGGCATTATAAGACGAAAAAAAGCATAAAAATTAGTTAGAAAGGAATGTGTTTATATGGCATATAAAGTAAAACGCCGCCGCGATTTTAAAAAACGGCTCAGAGACCGCCGTATGGAGCAGGTCGCGGAGGCGCTTGATATATCAAAGGATTTTCTTGCGGGAACGGTTAAAGTGACGGTAACGGGTACGGAGGAGCTGACGGTTGAAGGCGCGCTTTCGATAATAGAATATACAGATGTTTCACTGCGGCTGAACACAAGGGGTTTTATTTTAAGTGTAAGCGGCAGTTCTTTTGAAGTAAACGATATGGATACGGATTATCTGCGTCTTAAAGGGCAGATTGAAACGGTAAGTTATCTTAAATTATAAGGGGCTAAAAAAATGTTAAAATACCTATTCCATTTTTTGACAGGATATGTTATAATAAAAATAGAGGGTAAAGGAATTGAGAATTTTTTAAATCTTTTAAGCTCCGAAAAAATATATATAGGACGACTTAAAAAAAGAGGAAATTTGTTTTCTACGGGAGAAATAAACCCTGCATTTTACCATAGGGTAAAGCTTTTTGCCAGGGAATGCGGGCTTAAAATAAGCGTTTTTAAACGAGGCGGTCTGCCCTTTGCGCTTATGCGGCTTAAAAAAAGAAAAGCCTTTCTGGCAGGTTTTTTCACCTCGGTTTTTTTGCTGCTTTTTCTGTGTTCAAGGATTTGGGTAATACAGATAGACGAAACGGATACCGAAAAAAGAGAACGCCTTGAAGCCGTTCTTGCGGAAAACGGCGTTGTATGCGGTATGCCGAGGCGTGATTTAAAGCCCTTTGAAGTTCAAAAAAGCGTTCTCGGCAGCAACGATGAATATTCGTGGTTTTGGATTGATGTTAAAGGTACGGTCGCAAGTGTCAGGGTTAGATACAAAAAGCAGCCTCCGAAAATCACGGATTCTTATGATATATGTAACCTTATAGCCTCAAAGGACGGAATAATCGAAAAAATCACCGTCAGAAGCGGTAACGCGGAGGTTGAAAAGGGTACTGCCGTTACAAAAGGGCAGCTTCTTGTCAGCGGAGTTTTGCCAAACGACGTAATGAGCGCAATGTATGTGCACGCAGACGCGGATATTATCGCGAGGGTAAAAAGAACAGCAAAGGAAAGCGCGTCCCTTATCGTCGCCGAAAGAATAAAAACGGGGAAAACAGAGAAAAAATACAGTATAAGCGTTTTCGGCAAGGATTTTAATTTATTTTTTAAAAGTCCCGATTTTAAGCATTATGACGGCAATATCCGTGAGAAACGTTTTAAGCTTTTCGGAAATTATTATATGCCTTTTGTCATAAGGACGTATAATTACAGTGAGGTAAAGCCTGTGCCTATGCGGATAGAGCCGGTCGTCGCCGAACAGAAGCTTAAAGATGAAATGTACGGTGAGCTTAAAAATACAATCGGTGAAAAAAATATTTTGTCGGCGGCTTACGAAACAAAGCGCGGCGACAACGAAGTCACCGTTATATTAAACGCCGAATGTCTTGAAAATATCGGGACGGAAGCGGAAATTACTTTTGAGAAAAAACCGTTTGTGCCAGGGGACATATCAAAAAGCACTATTACGGGCTGAAAGGATTTGATAAATCACATGGCGGAAAAAATAATTGAAGTACAAAACCTTGATACGGTTATTGCTCTTTTCGGAAGCTTTGACGAAAACGCGAAGCTGCTTGAAAAAGAGCTTAACGTGAGGCTTTTAAACCGTGACCTGCAAATAAAAATAGAAGGCTCCGAGCAGGACGCCGCGCGTGCCGAAAAAACAGTGCAGTCATTAATTAACCTTATCGCGAAAGGCGAAACCCTTTCCGCGCAGAGCATACTTTACACAATTAATATGGTTGATGAAGGTATGGCGGAGCATATAAAAGAGCTTTCGGGCGACGCGATATGTATGACGGCTTCCGGAAAGCTTATAAAATCCAAAACCCTCGGACAAAAAAAATATATTAAAGAAATTGAAAAAAATACCGTAACCTTCGGTATCGGTCCTGCGGGAACGGGCAAAACATATCTTGCTGTCGCAATGGCGGTTAAGGCGTTCAGGGGCAAAGAGGTAAACAGAATTATTCTGACAAGACCGGCGGTTGAAGCGGGTGAAAAGCTCGGATTTTTGCCGGGCGACCTTCAGATGAAGGTTGACCCCTACCTTCGTCCGCTTTACGACGCGCTTTATGATATGCTCGGTGTTGAGAATTATCAGCGCTATGTCGAAAGAGGCTCAATTGAAATAGCTCCGCTTGCGTATATGAGGGGCAGGACTCTTGACGACGCTTTTATAATACTTGATGAAGCCCAGAACACAACGCCCGAACAGATGAAAATGTTTTTAACGAGGATAGGCTTTGGCAGCAAGGCAATCGTAACGGGCGATATTACGCAGATAGACCTGCCCGGCGGCAAAAAATCGGGGCTTAAGGAAGCCATGAAAATACTTAAAGATATTGAGGATATAAGCTTTTGCAATTTTACCGAAAAAGATGTTGTGCGCCACCCGCTTGTTCAGAAAATCATAAAGGCATATGAAATATATGATAACAGAAAAGAAAAAACAGAGGGCAGAGACGAGCTTTTTAAGAAAAAATTTTACGCGAGAAGAAAGGAAAACGAAAATGAATAAAATTACTTTTCAGTACGATAATGAGGATATGACTCCGGTAGAGCAAAATATAACGGATGCAATAGAAAAGGCGATAAACCGTGTGCTTCTTGACTGCAGGGTTGAAACCGAATGTGATATCGCGGTTACATTTACCGACAACGAGGGCATACGCGAAATCAACAAAAATTATAGGGGAATTGACAGCGAAACCGACGTACTTTCGTTTCCGATGCTCGAATACGAAAAGCCGGGAGCGATTTTTGCTTCCGCGGACGATTTTGAGGACGGCAAGCTTGTGCTCGGAGATATAGTAATTTCCGTGCCGAAAGCGCTCTCGCAGGCGCAGGAATACGGGCATAGCACAGAGCGCGAATTTGCTTTTCTTGCCGCTCATTCGGCGCTTCATCTTTTAGGCTATGACCATATGACGGAGGAAGATGAAAAAGTTATGTTTGACAAACAGGAAAAAGCGCTTTCCGCAATAGGTATTTTAAGATAATCCGAGCCTTGATTTTTTGCGGGAGCCTAAGCTCCCGCAAAAAATCAGATATTAAATTTCATCCTTTTTTTATTTCCATTATTTTTTTATGTAAAAAATTATTTGTATTTTTCGCTGAGTTCGTTTACTGCCCGTACAATCCTTTCCCTTATTTCCAACGGCTCTAAAACCTCTGTATGCAGTGCGTATTGCATTGCCCAACAGAAAAACGCCTCTTTATTCACGGAAACCGTCACCGTACATTCATCATCATTTTCGGGGGTTATAAGCGCGTCCTTTCCGTACCAATCAATCACCTGGTCGATTATGTAATTTTTTGCCCTGAATTTTGCGCGCACCGTTTCTCCCGCAAACATATAAATATGCTCCGCCATATGCCTTGGCAAATTAAGCTCCTCGTTTAAGTCTTTAATAGGTTTTCGTTTATCGTCTAAAATTTTTATATTTGTTATATGGTCTATTCTGTAATTCGAGAGATTGTCGTACTTATCATAATTGCAAATAAGATAATATCTTCCGTTTGTCGCGACCATCTGATAGGGGCTGACAATATATCTTTCCTCACGCTTCGGGTGAAGCTTTTTGTCCGCACCGTAGGAATTATAAACAAATGAAACCTGCTTGTTTTTTGATATTGCCTCGTCCAGAATATCAACGGTGTAAAACAGCTCCTTGTTTTCGGGCTGATTTTCGGGAAGATTGCAAATATGCTTAACCTTTTTGTCAAAATAAATATTTGAAAGTCCCTTTAATTTTGCAATCAGGGCTTTGCACTGCGCGTGCGGAATATGCTTTGAAAACAAAAGGCTGTCGATTAAAAGGCGAAGCTCCGAATCGTCAAACTCCCGAACCATATACCAGTCCGTATAAATCGGGGCTTCCTCGCCGTTTTTGTCCTTACGCATAATTTCGGTATATTCGATTCCGCAGTCAAGCTCCAGAAGATTCATAAGATTCCGCTTTACCGTTTTTCTGTCAACGTCCATAAAATATTCCGTTTTCAGCTTTTCCATAATATCCTGCTGAGTAAGCCTGTGCTCCGTATCTGAATACTTTTTTAAAATATTCAGAATGTTTATTATTATCATTTTTTTCGGGGGTATGGTGTACATAATTACTCCTTTATTTCATCAATTCTATTATCTAATACTTTAATACTGTTTATATCTGCCGCTTTTGATTTATCCATTTTCGCAACCTCCGTAGAATTATTATTTTTTTAAATTATACCACATTTTTCGCAATTTTGCAACATTTTATGCGACAAATTGTGTGCTTCGTTTCTGCAGTTGTCAAACATATGTTACATCAACACTAAAAAATAATATATAGTTTACCTTAACCCCCATAATTATTTTACAAAGCAA
>CACZTG010000085.1 GCA_902783995.1 uncultured Ruminococcus sp.
CTTGTGCCCGTTTTTTCGCTCGGCTCTTTTTTTTCAAGCGGAGCTTCGGGAACGCCTCTTTTATAGGTCTGCTCATAGCGGTTTTCGCCGTTAAAGACCTCAACATAAAGCTTTGTTGAAAGAGCGTTTACAACAGACGCGCCAACGCCGTGAAGTCCGCCCGATACTTTATATCCGCCGCCGCCGAATTTACCTCCCGCATGAAGTATTGTAAACACAACCTCAACCGCGGGTTTACCGACCTTGTGGTTGATTCCGACCGGTATTCCTCTGCCGTCATCAACAACGGTAATCGAATTATCTTCGTTTATATCAACAAAAATATTTTTACAATATCCGGCGAGTGCCTCGTCGATACTGTTATCGACAATTTCATAAACGAGATGATGAAGTCCCCTTTCGGACGTGCTTCCGATATACATACCGGGACGTTTTCTTACGGCTTCAAGCCCTTCAAGCACCTGAATATTATCGGCGCCGTAATTTGTTTCTGTTCTTTCTGTACTCAAAGCTTAAATTCCTTCTTTCTGTAATCTGCTTTTATATATTTTACGCTTTAAAACGTTATTTTCCATATATTCAAGTATTTTTATATAATCATTTTTATCACGTATGACGTGTTCGTAAAAGCTTCTTTGCCATATTTTATTTTTAAAAGGCATATATTTTCCGGCTTTAACATTATTAATATAATCGTTTGTTGTCATGGTTTTAAACCATTTAATTATATCTTGTAGGGGCGGACCTGCGTGTCCGCCCGTTTTTGAAATAATAAAATGAATATGGTCGTGCATTAACACATATTTGCATATTTTTATTTGTTCATATTTATTTTCAATTTCGCTTAACCATTTTTCTATCATTTTTTCAGGATTATTCGGGCGGACACATAGGTCCGCCCCTACGGGCTTATAAAATAACGGTTGTCTGTTATGTGTGCATATTGTTATAAAATAATAACCGTCCCCCGAATAATCATAATTTTTTAATCTTATTTGCTTTCGGTCCGGCAAATTATTCTCTGACATTTTCAGCAAACTTCAAACGCGAAAACGCCGTCAGCGGCTTCAATTTCCACAATAGTGCCGGGATACAGCTTTTTGCCTCTCATAAGGCATTTTTCACCGTCAACGCTTACAATTCCCGCCGCAACCATTTCTTTTGCTTCTCCGCCCGAAAGCGCTGCGCCGGAAAATTTTAAAAACTGGTCAAGCTTTATAAACGGCGTCGAAATTTCTATTTTTTCCATACCTTCTCCTTTTAAATATCAGAAATAATTTCTTCATTTTCAAGCCTTTTAAGAAGCGTTGCCGTAGCTATATTTGAGATAAAAACGCGGCTCATTCCCTTTACTTCGGCAACAATAAACGACCGCGGAAGCCCTTCCGAAACATTTATTATAAATTCCTCGTCCTGAGCTTCTTTCAAAAATTCCCTTGTGATTTTTGAAACGGTTGTTGTTTCAAAATCAAAAACGGCAATTATATCCTTATAAAAAACAATATAGTCATTTCCAAGATGCAGGAACATATTTTATAAACCATTCCTTTCTTTTAAACCTCTGAACACACAGTGCCGTTTTCAATTCTAAAATATTTCGCTCCGTCTGCTTTATCTATCCTGTCTGTATCGGTACAGGTTATAAAAACCTGCGAATCTTTTATATTTGAAAATAGATATTCTCTTCTTAATATGTCAAGCTCGCCCGTAATATCATCAAGAAGAAGCACAGGCTCCTCGTCTGTTTCTTCAAGAAAAAGCTCTTTCTGCGCAAGCTTTAAGGCAAGCACTATTGTCCGCTGCTGCCCCTGTGAAGCAAAGGCTTTCGCGCTTTTCCCGTTTATAAAAAACAAAATATCATCACGATGCGGACCGACAACCGCTTGTCCCAAAAAAATTTCTCTTTCCGCCTGTTTGTTCATTTCGGTTAAAAGCTCATTTTTAAGCTCGTTTTCTCTTAAATTATCAATTTCGGAAATAACTGTTTTATATTTCGCGGTAAGCTCCTCTTTTCCGCCCGAAATTTCACTGTGGAGTAAAGAAGCTTTTTTTATTATCCTTTCGGCAAAGCTTTTTCTGTATTCTGTAACCTTTGCTCCAAAAGAAGCGAGCTGTTCATTCCATACGGAAAGAGTTTCAAAGCTCCTCATTTTTTCGTTTTTCAAAAGCCTGTTTTTCTGGTCAAGCGCCTTATTATAGCTTGATAAAATATGCATATATCCCGGTCTTACCTGGCTTATTGCCATATCCAAAAACCGCCTTCTGTCTCCGGGACCTTCCTTAACAAGAGAAAGCTCCTCCGGTGTAAAAATAACAACCGTAAGCTTTCCCACAAGCTCCGACATACGCGAAAGCCCGACATTATTTACCGAAACCGTCTTTTTTCTCTCCGTGAAAAGGCGCATTTTCATTGTCATATCACGACCGCCCGAAAAATAATCAAGCTCAATATCGGAAAATTTTTCTCCTATTTTAATAATTTCCTTTTCCGAAACGGGTTTAAAGGATTTTCCTATCGCTCCCAAAAAAATTGCTTCAAGAAGGTTTGTTTTGCCCTGAGCGTTGTTACCGTAAAAAACATTTAAACTCTCAGAAAAACAAACCTCGGCAGCTTTATAATTTCTGAAATTTTTTAAAATCAGCTTTTTTATATACATTATCTTAATTTAACAGGCGTTACAATAAACAAAAATTTTCCGTTTTCATCGGTAGATTTTATAACTGACGGCTTAATTTCGCCCGTAAACTGCATTATAATTTCTTCACATTCGCTGTTTCTGAGCGCGTCAAGAACATATTTATGGTTAAAACCTATTTCAAAAGGCTCCGAAACAGATGAAGAAATATCAACAACGTCATTTACCTTTCCTCTTGTTGTCATACAAAATACCGTCATTTTATTACCCGCGAATTTAAGCTTTATCGGGCTTTTTGCGGCGCTC
>CACZTG010000086.1 GCA_902783995.1 uncultured Ruminococcus sp.
TACGGTACAACGGCTGCCGAGATTTACGGGAGAATCCGCAAAAAGTCCTTTAAGCGCAAAATCCTTTATTTCATATCCCATTGATTTCGCGAACGTTTCCATAAAGGAACCGCAGCCCGACGAACAAGCCTCATTAAGCATAATGCTGTCGATAGCACCGTTTTTTATCTTAAAGCACTTTATATCCTGACCGCCTATATCGAGGATAAAATCAACATCGGGCTTAAAATATTTCGCCGCCGTATAGTGCGCAATTGTTTCGACAATACCCTTATCAATATTAAAGGCGCTTTTTATAAGCTCCTCTCCGTAACCTGTAACCGCGCTTCCGCAGATTTTTACTCTGTCACCAAAGCAATTATAAATATTTAAAAGCTGCTGCTTTACTATTTCGACGGGATTGCCCTTATTTGAATCGTAATACGAATACAAAATTCCCGCTTCTTCGGTAATAAGCACAAGCTTTGTTGTCGTGCTGCCGCAGTCTATGCCAAGATACACGTTGCCCGAATATGCTTTCGCGTCCTCAAGCGGAACACTTGCTTTTTCGTGCCTTGCAACAAAATCATCATATTCTTCTTTGCTTTCAAAAAGCGGCTCAAGACTGTTTTGCCGCTTGATAAGCGAGGTTTCTCTTATGTCACTTACAAGCTTATTATATTCTACTGTTGTTTTGGTTTTTAAAGCGTAAATCGCGGCTCCGATTGCTACGGCAAACCTTGCGTTATCCGGGCAGACGGCATTCTCGTCGGAAAGCTTAAGCGTTTGCTTAAACCTATCCCTTAACCCCTTGCAATAAAAAAGCGGACCGCCAAGGAACATTACCTTGCCGTCAATTTTCCTTCCCTGGGCAAGCCCCGCAATTGTCTGATTGACAACCGCCTGATATATGCTTGCCGCAATATCCTCTTTTCTTGCACCTTGATTTAATAACGGCTGTATATCGGTTTTCGCGAAAACACCGCACCTTGACGCAATAGGATATATTTTTTTATATTCAAGACTTAATTTGTCCATCTCGTCATTTGAAACATTCAAAAGCGTTGCCATCTGGTCGATAAAAGCGCCTGTGCCGCCTGCGCAGGAACCGTTCATACGCTCATCAAGACCGCCTTTTAAAAAGATAATCTTCGCGTCTTCGCCGCCAAGCTCTATAACGGCCGAAGCGTCCGGCCAAAACTTTTTAACAACTTCCCCGCTCGCGTAAACCTCCTGAACAAAAGGAAGGTTAAGAGTTTCGGCAAATCCGAGACCTGCCGAACCTGATATCGCAAGAGCAAATGTCTTGCCGTCAAGTAAGTCCTTCATTTCCTCAAGAATTTCAAGCACCTTTTCCTTAACCTGCGAATAATGTCTTTCATATTTTGAAAAAAGCGTTTCATTATTTTCATTTAACAAAACAACCTTTGCGGTGGTAGAACCGATATCAATACCGACCGAAAGCTTGTTTTTTAAAGCTGTCTGAACCATATATTCTGCCTCCGGGCATACATATTCTTTGTATATACCTATTTTATTACATAAATCATCAATATATATCTTAACATAAATCTCGAAAAATGTCAATAAACAAAGTAAAATGTTTGTGTAACAAAATATTTTCACTGTTTTTAAAAAAATTTGTTACCTCCCGTTTTTTATCAGAATATGTCGAACGATTTTTTGACCAAAACACATTTTTAGTCTTTACAAAATTAAAATTCTATGATATAATAAAGTTGAGATACAAAAATTGCTTTTTGACAACTTAATATTATTTTTTACTGTTCTTAATTAAAAAAACACTGTCTATAACTATACGTGTAGATATATTGTATTCAAATACGGGCAATTAACCGGTAAGTATCTTTAAAAAGACACAACTCTGGGTTAATTGCTGTGTATTAATAAATTAAGAACAGTCAAGAAGGCATTTTTGTATCTCAACTTAAGTGTTTTTAAGGAGTTGTGTTTTTTTGCGCAGCACCTTGTGCTGCGTTTTTTTATTAAGACGAAAAGGAGATACAAAAATGATTTACGATTTAAAAAAAGCTATAATTGAAAAGGAAGTTGCAATACAGAAAAACAAAGGAATAGATGTCCCCGTAATTGATGTCGAAAGTACAGTACTGGGACTTATGGACGAGATTTACGAAACAATGTGCGATATGAAGCTGGACCCCGACGGTAAAATCGACGAAATTTATACGGTGTGTGAAGATTACGGAATAAAATTTCCTTTTAATGTGACTACCGAAAATATAAACAGACAAATCGGCTATGAATACTCGCCCTACAGCAAAGAAGGTATAAGAGCGCTTAACATAAAAAGGCTCGACAGATATATGAGAGATTAAATGATTTCCACCCGAAAAGGTTTTCCTTGACGGGTGGTTTTTTACAGATATAACAAATTCTATTTTTTTATCTTACTTAAAAAAGCTTTTACCCTTTCGGATTTGGGATTATCGAAAACATCCTCGCTTGTTCCCTGTTCGATTATTACGCCTTTAGCCATAAAAATGACCTTATCCGAAACATTTTTCGCGAACTCCATTTCGTGAGTCACGACAATCATTGTGCTTTCACTGCTTTTAAGGCTTTTTATTACGTTTAAAACCTCGCCTGTAAGCTCCGGGTCAAGCGCCGAGGTCGGCTCATCAAAGCACAGTATATCGGGCTTTAAGGCAAGCGCTCTCGCTATTGCGACACGCTGCTGCTGCCCGCCCGAAAGCTCACACGGGTAACTGTTTGCCTTATCCGCAAGCCCTACTCTGTCAATCAGTTCAAGCGCGTTTTTTTTAATTTCTTCATTTGTACCTTTTTTAAGCACTGTCGGCGCAAGCGTTACATTTTCAAGCACGCTGTACTGCGGAAAAAGATTAAATGATTGAAATACCAGACCGAAATGCAGCCTTTTTTCCCTGATTTCATCATCGGAAAGCTTTTTCCCGCTTTCCCCGTCAAACAAAACCTTGTTCCCGACGCTTATTGTTCCGGTTTCGGGAGTTTCCAGAAAATTAAGACATCTTAAAAGCGTTGTTTTTCCGCTTCCCGATGAACCGATAATTGACAAAACCTCACCTTTTTCAAGAGAAAAATCAATTCCCTTCAAAACCTCTGCTTTGCCGAATTTTTTATGTATATTTTTAACTTCAAGTAATGCCATAACCTCTCCGTTCCGCCGATTTTTCAGTTAAATTTTGAAATAATCAAGCTTCTTTTCAATTTTGCCGAACAATACGGTTAAAATACCGCTGAAAGCAAGATAATATATTCCCGTGAAAAACAGCGGCCATATTGCGCCCGAAATACCTTTTGAGCCTTTCATAAACGCCTGCCCCGCCCAGATTATTTCCTGAAGCGCAATAATTCGCGCAAGCGAGGTATCCTTTACAAGCGTTATGATTTCATTTGACATGGGCGGCACAATCCGCTTAATCATCTGCAAGAGCGTAATTTTAAAGAATATTTGAGTGTCGGAAAGCCCAAGCACTTTTCCCGCTTCCTGCTGTCCGACAGGCACACTCTGTATGCCGCCTCTGTATATTTCCGAAAAATAGCAGGCGTAATTTAACGTAAACGCAACCGTTGCCGCCATAAACCTTCCCGCTTCGCCCATGCCCCATATATTTTTATGGAGAACAAGTCCGGGAAAGAAATATACAATAAGAAGCTGTATCATAAGCGGCGAACCTCTTACAATCCAGACAACAACCTTTGTAAATGCGCTTAACGGTTTGAATTTTGACATTGAGCCAAACGAGATTATAAGTCCCAACGGAATCGCACACAAAAGCGTTGTAAAAAAAAGCTTAAGCGTCTGCAAAAAGCCGATATTTAAAGCGCTGAAAACTACCGGAAACTGTTCGGCAAAAATTTTTATTGCTTCTTTCATAGTAACTCCCACATTTTAAATTTAAAAACGACATAAACGGAGAGCAAAAAATCACTCTCCGTTTATTTTATTTTTCCGCAATTTACTTTTCAATAAGAGCAGCCTGCACCTTATATTTTTCGGCGCATTTTCTGAGACTGCCGTTTTCATACGATTCTTTAAGGAATTCGTTAAGCTTCTCGGCAAGGTCAGAACCTTTTCTGAATCCGACGCCGTATTCTTCGCTGTTAAGCTCAATTGTATAGGTAAGCTGACTGTAGCCTGTGCCTTCACCTACCATTGCCGCTGCCATAAGAGAGTCGATTATTGCAGCATCACTTGTACCGGAAGCAACCTCCATAAGAGCCGTTGCCTGGTCTTTAACCTCGGTTACATTGTAACCCTTTTCCTCAGCAACCTCTTTACCTGCCGAGCCTGCTTCAACAGCATACTGTAAGCTTTCCCAGGAATTGTTGTTTGCATACTCTTCGGCTCTGTCTTCCGGAACAACAACTATCTGAGCATTGTTACAATACGGTTCCGAACATTCCATTGACGATTTGACTTCATCTGTAAGAGTCATACCGTTCCATACACAGTCAATGCTCTTGTTGTTAAGCTCCATGATTTTTGTATCCCAATCAATTTCAACAAATTCAATGTCAACACCAAGCTTTTTCGCAAAAGCCTTTGCCATATCGGCGTCAAAGCCTATCCATTCATTATCAGAATCCTTATAATCCATAGGTTCAAAATCGGTTATACCGACAATAAGCTTGCCCTTTTCCTTAACGTATTCGCTGTCAGCCTTTGCTGCTTCTTCTTTCTGCTCCTCAACCTTTTGTCCCTCTGCCGCTTTCTCGTCTGCCGGCTTGTCTCCGCAAGCCGTAAATACGGTAAGCGCAAGAACAAGCACAAGTAAAAGTGTTAATAATTTTTTCATTGCAAACTCCTCCAAAATTTGTTATTACTTTACAATTTTACCACTTTAATTTGATAAAGTCAAGTACTTTTTTGTTTTTTTATAAAAAATGTTTCCTTTTCAGCCTTGTAAAATTTTACTTTTTGTGTTATAATTATTATATGTAACAATTATTTGCAGTAATAATTCGGTGGTGATTTTTTTGTATTTTAAATCGCTTCAGCTTCACGGTTTTAAATCGTTTGCGGATAAAACGAAGCTTGATTTTGTTGACGGTGTTACCGCCGTTGTCGGTCCGAACGGCAGCGGCAAAAGCAATATATCCGACGCCATGAGATGGGTTATGGGTGAAATGAGCGCGAAATCGCTCCGCGGAAGTAAAATGGAAGATGTCATTTTCAACGGAACCGACAAGCGTTCTCCAATGGCATACGCGGAGGTCGCTATTGTTATTGATAACCGTGACAGAAGTCTTAATATGGATTTTGATGAAATTACCGTTTCAAGGCGCGTTTACCGTTCCGGTGAAAGTGAATATATGATAAATAAAGCTGTATGCCGCCTTAAAGATATTCATGAGCTTTTTATGGATACAGGTCTCGGCAGGGACGGCTATTCAATTATAGGACAGGGAAAAATTGACGAAATACTGAGCGCGAAATCCGAAGACAGGCGGCACATTTTTGACGAGGCCGCAAATATCACAAAATACCGCTATAAAAAAGAGGAAGCCGAAAGAAAGCTTGCGCAGACAAACGATAATCTTCTGCGTATTGACGATATTTTAACAGAAATCACCAATAATCTTACTCCCCTTGAACATCAGGCAAAAAAGGCAAGAAAATATTTGCAGCTCCGTGAGGTTCAGAAAAAGCTTGAAATTAATCTCTGGCTTCGTACTCTCGATTCATATGACGAGCAGCTTGCGAAAATTGAGCAGACCTTCGGGACTGCTTTGAAACAAAAATCCGAGCTTGAAGCTAAAGAGAAAGCCGAAGAAACCGCGCTGATACAGAAAAAAGAAGCGTACCGCAATCTTGAAGGTCTTATTGACGAAAGCCGCGCGGGCATATACGCGGGTAAAAACGAAATTACGCGTATTCTCGGTGAAATTGAGCTTACACGCAGCAATATAGAAAATCACAAAAAAGATATTTTGCGTCTTGAAGGCGAGATAACTCTCCACAAGCAGCGTATTACAGAATTAAAAGCCGAAATTGTTTCAAAAAAAGAGGAAAATCTTTCTCTTAACGAAAAACACAAGGAAACGGAGCTTACGCTGTCCGCTCTTGAAGAAGAACAAAAAACGGTTTCCGAAAAGCTTCTTGAAATGAACAATCTTTTGCGTGAAAAGCGCGAAAAGCTTTCCGAAAAACAAACGGAGCTTTCAACAAACTCCGCAAAGGTTGAAAGCAGCGAAAGTTATTTTGAATCCCTGCGTGAAAGGCTGACCGATATTTTATCCGAAAAATCGGCAGCTATAACAAAAAGGCTTCAGCTTGAAAAAGATATTGACAGTCTTGCCGAAACCTTACGCAAAAACGTGGAATCGGCAAAAAAAAGCAAGGAAACCGCTTCTGAAATATCCGAAAAACTCGGATATCTTAAAAACAATTTTTCGGAAAAAAATGCGGAATCCGATGAGCTTACCGTTGAGGAACAATCACTTCAGCATAAAAAAATTACTCTTGAGTCGCTTGAAAATTCGTTTGAAGGGTATCCCTACAGCGTAAAGAGCATTATGAACGAGGCAAAAAGCGGCAGTCTTAAAAATGCGGCGATTTACGGTCCTCTTTCACAGCTTATAACTACAGAACAAAAATATGTAACTGCTGTTGAAGCGGCTCTCGGCGGAGCTCTCAATCACATTGTAACCGAAAGTGAAGAAGATGCTAAATATGCCATTGAATTTCTTAAAATGACAAAATCCGGCAGGGCTACTTTTCTCCCCATTTCCTCGGTCAAAGGAGAAACACTTGATGTTTCGGGAATAAAGAAGGAAAAAGGGTATATCGGCATCGCGTCCGAGCTTGTCCGCTGTGACAATAAATTCAGAGAGATTTTAAATTCCAGAATAGGTAAAGCGGTCGTGGTTGATAATATTGATAACGCTATTGCGCTCGCGCGCAAAAACTCATATAAATTTAAAATCGTAACAACTGAAGGAGAAGTGTTAAGCGTCGGCGGCTCGGTATCGGGCGGTCAGTCAAAAGGAAGCTCTTACGCGCTCTCCCGAAACGCCGAAATCGAGCGTATATCAAAACGGCTCGGCGAAATTGCAGAGAAACGTAAAGTTATTTTGACTGAACTTGAAGGTATTAATAATCAAATCTCCGAAACGCAAAACTCTTACGACAGCGCGCGCGAGGATATGTGGCAAAGCCAGTCGGAATTGCTTTCGGGAAAAACACAGCTTGAAAATCTTAGGCTTTCGTTAAACTCTGAAAATACGCATATCGCCGCGCTTGAAAAAGACGCCGAAAAAGTAAATGACGCCATTGAAAATACAAATTCCGCGAACGAAGATATACTTTCGGGCAATAAGAATTTGCAGCTTGAAATTGAAGCTACCGAAAACGATATCATAAATCTTGAAAATGATACCGCCGCATATTCCGCAAGGCTTGCGGATATCACCGAAAAACTCGGACAGGCAAGAACGGAAAGCGCGGTTTCGTTAAAGGATATTGAATCGGCAAAGCTTATGCTTCAAAACTCCGAAAACCTTGTGATTTCAACCGAAATAGAAGTATCAAATAAATCTATTCACAAGACCTCTCTTGCCGATGATATAGAAAAATATAAAGCAAACATCACTTTATATGAAGAAAAGCTTGATGAGCTAAAAGCGGCAACCGCAAGCGGAGAAGGTAATGTTGATAAATTAAGCCTTCAGCGTGAAAATGATGAAAAAGAAATTGAAAAAAAGGAAAATGAAATCAAAGAAATAAAAGAAAACATATATAAGCTCCGCGAAGAGCTTGCAAGAGTTGAAAGCTCAAAGCAGCGCCTTGAAGAAACGCGTGAGGATATTGTATCAAAAATGTGGGAGGAATATGAGCTTACATATTCAACTGCCGACGCCCTGCGTGAAGATATAGGTTCCGCCACCGAAGCCGGAAAACAGCTTTCACAGACAAAAGCGGGCATACGCTCGCTCGGAAGCGTCAATGTTGACAGCATAGAGGAATACGCGGTTCAAAAGGAACGGCACGACTTTTTATCTTCACAAAAAAATGACCTTGAAACCGCGAAAGCCGGTCTTAACAACCTTATTTTGGAAATGACAACGGTAATGACGGAAATGTTTGAAGATAATTTTAAAAAGCTGAACAAAACCTTCGGCGAAACTTTTTCGGATTTGTTTGGCGGCGGCAAAGCGGAAATCAGGCTTTCCGACCCCGATGATATTCTCGGCAGCGGCGTCGAAATCGATGTTCAGCCTCCCGGTAAAAAGCTTCAAAGCATAACGCTCCTGTCGGGCGGCGAAAAGGCGTTTACGGCAATCGCGCTTATATTCGCGATACTTAAAATCAAGCCTACATATTTCTGTATATTTGACGAAATTGAAGCGGCGCTTGATGATGTAAACGTATTCAGATACGCCGATTATCTGAAAAAGTTTTCCGCAGGAACGCAGTTTATCCTCATCACACACCGAAAAGGTACAATGGAGGTTGCGGACACGCTTTACGGCGTAACAATGCAGGAAAAAGGAATAACAAAGCTTTTATCCCTTGAGCTTGATAATTATAAGGAGTAGAAAGGATTTTTGGAAAATGGGATTTTTTGATAAACTTAAAGAAGGGCTTAAAAAAACAAAGGATTCGTTTAACGAAAAGGTTGA
>CACZTG010000087.1 GCA_902783995.1 uncultured Ruminococcus sp.
GCATATTTTCAGAGTATCGGCACAACGGTTGTTGAGAACTCGTACAGAATAGAAGGAGATAAACTTGTTCTGCAAAACGGAAAAGCAGGACAGGGAGTTGACAGAGAACCGCTTATTAAGGATATTAAAGAGCTGCTTTTAAGCGGCAAATCCGGGAAAATCGGTGTAAATCTTGCTTACATTGAGCCTGCTCCATGGGACGCTTCGGCAATAGAAAAAGAAGTCGCAAAGGGTCCCGAAAATGCGAACTATGAAAAACGTGACGGTAAAGGATATATTGTTGAGGCAAAAAAAGGTTATAAATTTAAGCTTTCTGACCTTGAAAAGCTTATAAAAGAAAACGAAGGAAACGAAGAACCGTATAGCCTTACGCTTGAGGTTATTGAACCTACAATAGGTAAGATAGACGAGAGCGGAATGTTTACGGAGGTTATTTCGGAATATTCCTCATCTCTTGCGGGCAGTGACGCCAACAGGCGCAAAAATGTCGAAATTGCCTGCGCAAGTATAAACGGCTCGGTTTTAAACCCTGGCGAAATCTTTTCTTACAATGCGGCGCTCGGACCGGTTACAACGGCGGCAGGCTACAGAGCGGCGACAATTTTCACGACAAAGGGTCACGAACAGGGAATCGGCGGCGGCGTCTGCCAGGTATCATCAACGCTTTACAGCGCAGCGCTTTACGGAAACTTTGAAATTGTAAAACGCCGTAACCATATGTATATTGTCGGTTACGTTCCTTACGGTCAGGACGCTACCGTTTATGAAGGAGAGCTTGATTTCAGGTTTAAAAACAATACAAATGAGCCTATAAAAATAACAGCCGGTGTTTCGGGCGGTACTGTTATAATAAAAATTCTCGGTAAAAAGCCCGACCCGTCAATAAAAGTTGAAATAGAAAATATAATTGTCGGCAGAAGCTCGCCGCAGACAGTTGTTAAGGAAGACCCGAGTCTTCCGGCAGGCAAGGTTGTTGTTTCGGAAAAAGGTACAATAGGAATGACGGTCGACAGTTATAAGAAGATATTTAAAAACGGTCAGCTTCAAAGCCGTGATTTTCTTCACAGAAGCGTATATCAGCCGATTAACAGGATAGAATTACGTGGAACGGCAGGCGGAGCGGCAGAAGCATCGGCAGAACCGGCTGAAGAAAATATCCCTTCATCTCAGGGAAACGAAGCGCCTTCCGTACAGGAGCCGACAGAAAAACCCGAAGAAAAACCTGCACCGGCAGAGAGTGAAGCCGAGGCTCCGGAGGCTTCAGCAACTCCTTCCGAAACGGAAAACAATTACGACGGTATTTGATTAATAAAGATATTATGTGGCTGCAATAAAGTGATTTCGTTTTATTGCAGCCACATATTTTTTGAATTTCCTGAAAAATATATCGTTTTTATTTTAGTTTTTATACATTAAAATATCAAAAAATAATATTGTTTTTTTATGTATTATCACGAAAAAAATATATTTTGAGCAAAATTATTGACATTTTATCAAAAAAATGGTATAATTATGTTACATTAGGTGGAACATTACCGATATTTTATGCATTTTAAAATCAAGGTATTTACCTGATGTTATATATTATTGGTTGGGGTTTAAACAATCTCCCTTACCATAATATTCACTTCAAAGAGCAGCCCCGCATTTCGCGGGGCTGCTCGAAATATTATTTACTTTTTTCCTCTTGCTTCGGCTTTTGCCCTAAGCTCGGTATTAAGAATTTTTTTACGGAGGCGTATGCTTTTGGGAGTTACCTCCACAAGCTCATCGTCCGCAATAAATTCAAGACAATTTTCAAGACTCATATTAATTGGCGGCGTAAGTTTGAGCGCGTCGTCAGAGCCTGAAGCACGTGTGTTTGTGGCGTGCTTTTTTTTGCAGACGTTAATTACAATATCCTCGGCTTTGGCGTTTCTGCCGACTATCATTCCTTCATAAACCTTTACGCCGGGGCCGATAAACAAATCGCCTCTGCCTTCGGCGTTATATAAGCCGTAGGTTATCGACTCACCGTCCTCCCACGCAATCATAGAACCTCGGTTTCTGCCGGGAAATGTGCCGCAGTACTCGTCATATCCGTCAAACAATGTGTTCATAATGCCGTTTCCTCGTGTATCGGTAAGGAATTCACTGCGGTAGCCTATTAACCCTCTTGAAGGAATACGAAATTCAATCCTGCTGTATGTGCCGCCGTTTATGGGCTGCATATTTTTCATTTCGGCTTTTCGGCTGCCAAGCTTCTCAATAACTGTTCCCGCATATTCTTCGGGGACATCGACGATTACAGTTTCATACGGTTCAAGCGTTTTGCCGTCCTTTTGTTTCAAAATAACCTGCGGCTTTGAAACCTGAAATTCATAGCCTTCACGGCGCATAGTTTCAATGAGTATTGAAAGATGAAGCTCGCCCCTTCCCGAAAGCTTAAAACAATCGGAGGAATCCGTTTCCTCAACCTTTAAGCTGACGTTTGTTTCGAGCTCTTTGAAAAGCCTTGCGCGGAGATGTCTTGAAGTTACAAACTGTCCTTCTTTTCCGGCAAACGGACTGTTGTTTACAAGGAAATTCATTGAAATGGTCGGCTCATCAACCTCAATTACGGGTAGAGCGTCCGGACAGTCCGCACGGCATACCGTTTCACCGATTTCAATGTTTCCGAGCCCTGAAATGCAGACAATTTCTCCACACGAAACACTTTCGGCTTCATCACGTTTAAGCCCGTCAAAAATAAACAGCTTGCCGACTTTTGCGGTTTCGGTTTTTCCATCTTTTTTACATATTGCAACGGTTTCACCAGACTTTATTTCACCTCTTGAAATTTTACCTACGGCAATTCTGCCGATATATTCATCGGAATCAATATTTGAAACAAGCATCTGAAGCGGTTCATCGGGATTACATTCGGGAGGCGGCACCATTTCAAGAATCGCGTCAAAAAGCTCCGTTAAATCATCTCCCGGAGAATCAAGGTCTTTCATGGCATAGCCGTCACGGGAAGAAGCATAAATGACCGGAAAATCAAGCTGTTCCTCCGAGGCACCGAGTTCAAAAAACAAATCAAAGACCTCATCGACAACCTCAAGCGGTCTTGCATCTTTTTTATCTATTTTGTTAACAACCACAATCGGCTTTAAATTCAGCTCAAGCGCTTTTTTAAGCACAAACCTTGTCTGCGGCATGGCGCCTTCAAATGCGTCAACAAGAAGAAGTACGCCCTCAACCATACCGAGCACACGCTAAACCTCGCCGCCGAAATCGGCATGCCCCGGAGTATCGACAATGTTTATTTTAACATCTTTATAATGAACGGAGGTGTTTTTTGACAAAATTGTAATGCCGCGTTCACGTTCAAGGTCGTTTGAATCCATAACGCGTTCACGCACCGCCTCATTGCTTCTGAAAATACCGCTCTGACGGAGCATTTTATCCACAAGAGTTGTTTTGCCGTGGTCAACGTGAGCGATTATTGCTACATTTCTTATATTTTCGATTTTCATATTTTAATAAGCGCCTCTCTTTTTAAAAATCCATAATAATTATAGCATAACAAATTGTAAAAAACAATTGCCATTTTTGCAAAAATCATCTTGTATTTTGTTGTAATTTATTGTATAATTATCATATAGAAAGCTTGAAAGGATTTATTATGGGAGTTAAAGATTGCCTTGAATGCCGAATTGAATATGTAATCTGGTCAAACGAAGCAAACGGTTACGCTGTGTGCGAAATGTCTAATGATGATATAGGTGATTTTATAGGTGTGGGGATTTTGCCTTTCATAAACGCGGGTGATAAGATACGCGCAGAAGGCACATGGGAAACGCATATAGAATACGGCGAGCAGTTTAAAATAGATTTTTACGAAAAAATCCGTCTTGAAAACGAGGAAGACATTTTTCTTTATTTATCGTCGGGCGCGGTTCGGGGCATAGGCGAAAGCACGGCAAAAAAAATAATAGATGTATTTGGCGGTGAAAGCCTTAATGTTATGCGTGATGAGCCGTTAAAGCTTGCTGAAATCAAAGGAATAAGCGAAAAAAAAGCAATAGAAATACATGACGATTTTATGCGGCAGCAGAGCGTTTCGGATATTGTGATTTTTTTAAACAGATACGGCATAAACTCATCCGTAGCATATAAAATATATAAGGAATACGGTGAGAATGCCGTTGAAAAAATTAAGGGAAACCCATATTCTCTTTGCTATGATATTGACGGCATAGGCTTTAAAACCGTTGATAAAATGGCTGAAAAAATAGGTGTTTTCAAAAATTCAAAGGAGCGTATATGCGCGGGAATTTCTTACGTTTTAAGTCTTGCGGCGGGAAACGGGCATACGTATATGGAAAAAGAAACGCTTGCGGAGGAAACGGCACGGTTTTTAGAGGTTGAGGCGGAAGCGGTGTATGACGCTTTTTTAAAAATGACGGTTGAGTCGGATATAAGAATTGACAAACAGGGCGATGAAACACGTGTTTATTTGCCGCCGTATTATATTGCCGAAAGAGGCGTGGCGTCCTATATAAGTCATTTATCAAGGCAGCCCGTCCGTGTAAACAAAAAACAGCTCAAAGAGGAAATAGATGAAATTGAAGCGGATATGGGCATAACCTTTGCCGAAAAACAGCGTGAAGCGATTGAAGGAGCGGTCATAAACGGCGTTATGATAATAACGGGCGGACCCGGTACGGGAAAAACAACAATAATACGCGCCATAATCGCTCTGATGAAGCGAAAAAAAATGAAAATCGCCCTTGCCGCGCCGACGGGCAGAGCGGCAAAGCGTATGACGCAAATGTGTAATATGGATGCGAAAACCATACACCGTTTGCTTGAAATAGAGGCAGGCACTGCCGAGGGGAAATGGGTTTTTTCAAGAAATGACTCAAATCCGCTTACTGCGGATGTTATTATAATTGACGAGATGTCAATGGTTGACGTGCTGCTTATGTATCATCTTTTAAAGGCGGTAAAGAACGGCGCGAGGATTATAATGGTAGGTGATGCCGACCAGCTTCCGTCGGTCGGCGCAGGCTGCGTATTAAAAGATTTGCTCATGAGCGAAAGGCTTAAAACCATACGGCTTGACGAGATATTCCGTCAGGCTGAAAAAAGTATGATTGTTGTAAACGCGCACAGAATTAACAGTGGGAAAATGCCGGAATTTACAGGACGTGAGAGCGATTTTTTTATGTTAAACAGGCAAGGCAGAAGCGAAGGGGTTAAAGAGGTTACCGACCTTTGCGTAAACAGATTGCCGAAGTTTTTAAAATCGGCAGACCCGGTAAACGATATACAAATTTTAACGCCCGTAAAACGCGGCGAAGCCGGAGTCGAAGCGCTTAACAGGGTTATGCAGCAGGAGCTGAATCCGCCCTCAAAAAACAAAAAAGAAATTGCGCGTTTTGTTTATACGCTCCGTGAAGGCGATAAGGTAATGCAGACAAAAAACAACTACGATATAGACTGGGAACGTGAGGACGGCTCTAAGGGCGGCGGAATTTATAACGGCGATATAGGCTTTATAAGCAAGCTTTGTATGCAGGAGGGTTACGCGGAGATTGTTTTTGACGGAGAAAAGAAGGTCAAATATCCTTTTGACCTTCTTAAAGATATTGACTTAGCATATGCCATGACGGTACATAAGAGCCAGGGAAGTGAGTTTGAAGCGGTTGTTTTGCCTCTTTACCCGATGCATGAAATGCTTATGACAAGACATCTTCTTTATACGGCGGTAACAAGGGCAAAAAGCCTTGTGGTAATTGTCGGAAGGGCTGACGTTTTGTCTGCAATGGTTAAAAACGACAGCGAGGATAAACGCCTGAGCGGTCTTTGCGAGGCGGTAAAAAAAGCCTTTGAGGGTAATGAAGAGCCTTTCTGATAGTAAAAAAGGAACGAAAATCGTTTTGAAATTCGTTCCTTGATTTTTTTATTTCGCCGTTACAATAAATTCTCCGCCGTCCGCATCGACATTTACAGACTTTTTAACCTTGCCGTCAATGACAAGCATAGCGATTTTATCCTCAATATTTGAGGTTATGGTGCGTCTTAAGGGGCGCGCGCCGTAAGCGGGCTCATAGCCTTTTTCAAGTACAAGCTCCTTTGCCGCGTCTGTGACGGTGAGAGTAATATTTTTTGCCGCAAGTCCTTTTTCAATTTCTTTAAGCTGGAGAGTGACGATTTTAAGCAATTCTTCTTTTGTAAGAGGAAGGAACTCGATTATTTCATCGACTCTGTTTAAAAATTCGGGTCTGAAAAGCTCACGGAGAGCTTTGTCGTAACGAGAAGCGTTTCCATCTGCACCGCCGAAGCCCACAAGTCCTGTTTTAAGATTGCTTCCGGCGTTTGAGGTCATTATTATTATTGTGTTTTCAAAATTTACCGTTCTGCCGTGGCTGTCGGTGATTCTGCCGTCATCAAGCACCTGAAGCAGAATATTGAATACATCTTCATGCGCTTTTTCTATTTCGTCAAATAATATAATAGAGTAAGGATTACGTCTTACTTTTTCGGTAAGCTGTCCTGCTTCGTCATAACCGACATATCCTGGAGGAGAGCCGATTAATTTTGAAACGGAGTGTTTTTCCATATATTCCGACATATCAAGCCGTATCAGAGCTTCCTCGCTGCCAAATACATTTTCCGCAAGAGTTTTGACAAGCTCGGTTTTACCAACGCCCGTAGGTCCGACAAAAATAAAGGAAACGGGACGTTTGGAAACGCTTATATCCGCGCGTTTTCTGCGGACGGCGCGCGAAACCAAATCAATAGCCTTGTCTTGCCCGATAACACGTTCATGCAGACGTTCTTCAAGGTTAATAAGCTTTGCGCTGTCAACCTTTGTAAGGCTTTTAACGGGAATTTTAGTCCAGCTTTCGATAACCTGAGCAATATCGGCGGGCGTTACAGGTTTATGATAACACGTTTTTTCAAGCTCCGCGATTTTTTCTTTTATCTGACATTCCTCAATTTTAAGGTTTGCCGCTTTCTGGTAATCCTCTATGGAATCGGTCTGAACGGCGTTTTCTTTTTCAAGCTGTATTGTTTTCAGCTTATCTTTAAGGTCAAAAAGCTCCATTAACTCTGTGTTTTCAAGATTCACCTTAGAGGCCGCCTCATCAATTACGTCAATTGCCTTGTCGGGAAGGAAACGGTCGTGAATATACCTTTCGGAAAGTCTTACGGCGTTTTCAATGACCTCGTCCGATATTTCGACCTTATGATAATCTTCATAATAGCCTTTTACGCCTTTAAGAATTTCAATACTGTCCTCTATTGTAGGCTCATCAATCATAACCGGCTGAAAACGTCTTTCAAGCGCGGCGTCTTTCTCAATGAATTTTCTGTATTCGGCAATTGTTGTCGCGCCTATAACCTGAATTTCACCTCTGGCGAGCGACGGCTTTAATATATTCGCGGCATTCATTGCGCCCTCGGCGTCACCCGCGCCGACAATATTATGCACCTCATCGATAACCAGGATTATATTTCCGAGTTTTTTGGTTTCTTCAATAAGGGCTTTAAGCCTTGCCTCAAACTGACCTCTGAACTGTGTGCCCGCGACGAGCGCGGCGAAATCGACCAGATATATTTCTTTTCCGTGCAGCTTTTCGGGTACCTCTTTTTCGGCAATTTTCATAGCAAGCCCTTCGGCAATGGCGGTTTTGCCCACGCCGGGTTCCCCGAGCAAAATGGGATTGTTTTTGTTACGGCGGTTAAGTATCTGAATAACACGCTCAATTTCACGCGTCCTGCCGATAACCCTGTCAACCCCTCCTTCACGCGCCTTTTCGGTAAGATTTGTGCCGTAAGTTTCAAGATTTTTGCGCTTTTTGTCAGGTTTATCCTTTTTATCGTTTTTGGTTTTTTTGTCACCCGGAATTTCAGTGTTTTCCTGTTCCTCATTGCCGCCGGCTTTGGCAAACATTTTTGAAATAATATCAAAAGGACCGCCTTCGCCGCCTTCCGAAAGATTGTTAAAAAGCTCCTCGGGGTTTTCCATTGCCTGAGCAAGCCCGTCCTCAAGCTCCTCAATATTATCATCCGTAATTCCCATTTGGTCAAGAACCGCGCTTATCTGAGGGTTATTCATTCCTCTCGCGCAGGACAGGCAAAGTCCTTCAACGTTTTTTCCGTCAATTGTGGAAGAAAAGAAAATGGCGGGTTTTTTGCCGCATTTACTGCAAAGTACGTTTCTGTTCATTATATATTATCCTTTCGGGGTTTATATTGCGTATATTTTATTTTTAAATATTATAGCATAAATTATATATTTTTGCAAGCATTATTTTTAAGATTCATATAAAAGAAAATTGTAATATTTTAATATATTCTGTATTATATTTTTAACAAGGTTTGAATTTATTCGGACCGTGGAAAGGCGATGACATTTTTATGAAAAAAATTATTTTTTTCCTTATTGCGATGCTTTTGTTTTCCGGCTGCGGAGCGAAAAACAGGCATTGCGAAAACACAGAGAGTACCGGAAAAGCGGTGAATGAAACCGCAGAGAAAAAACGGGATAATACCGGGCCGAAGAGAGAAATTTTTGTGCTTGACGGGCTTGACAATACGCTTATAGGCTGGGGTATAAAGAAAAATGAGGGCGCGGCGCCGGATGTGCCGTCCGATATCAGGGAAATGCTTAAAAAGTACAACGGTTTTTATATGGGCGATGAAAACAGTAACAGAATTTATCTTACCTTTGACGAAGGGTACGAAAACGGGCATACAGCCGATATACTCGATACTTTAAAAAAGAATGATGTGAAAGCGGCATTTTTTGTGACGGGAGCATATGTGGAAAGAGAAGCGGAGCTTGTTAAACGTATGGCAAAAGAAGGGCATATTATAGGAAATCATTCGGTAAATCACCCATCGCTGCCCGAAACAGGCGATGAAGAATTTGAAAAAGAGCTTAAAGAGCTTGACGGTATGGTTGAAAAAATTACGGGAATAAAAATGAAATATGTCCGCCCGCCAAAAGGAGAGTACAGTGAAAGGGTACTTGCGCATATCAGCAATATGGGATATACAAGCGTTTTCTGGAGCTTTGCTTATCTTGACTGGGACGTAACAATGCAGCGTGGCGCGGATTACGCCTATAATCAGATAATGCCTTATACGGTGGGCGGCGAGGTGCTTCTCCTTCACGCCGTATCGGCGGATAATGCCGATGTTCTTGACAGATTTATAAAAGACGCAAGGTCAAAGGGCTTTGAATTTGGCTCGATTGATGAAATAGGGTGACGATATTTAAAGAAAAATACAAAAATAGCTATTTTTATATAAAAAAAGAGCCTAAAACAGCAAAAACATAGTTGCATTTAAGGAAAAATAGTGATATAATGTAATTTGTTTATGATTAATATACAAAAGATATGAAAAGTGAGGGAATAAAATGGGAAAATTTTTTGGTACCGACGGTGTCAGAGGTGTCGCAGGCAGCGAGCTTACGGCAGAGCTTGCGTATAGGCTCGGAAAATTTGGCGCGTATGTTCTTACAAAACACACAAAAAGCAAAAAAACAAAAATTCTTGTCGGCAGAGATACGAGAATTTCGGGTGATATGCTCGAGAACGCGCTTGTGGCGGGTATTCTCTCAACAGGAGCCGATGCTTATATTGTGGGTGAAATTCCTACTCCGGCAATAGCGTATCTCACAAGGAAATATGAAGCGGACACCGGTGTTGTTATATCGGCTTCACATAATTCGTTTGAATATAACGGAATTAAGTTTTTTAACAGTGAAGGCTTTAAACTCAGCGATGAAATAGAAAATGAAATAGAAAGCTATCTTCTCGGTGAAAGTACCGTTGATGAAATGCCGAGCAGTGAAAACCTTGGAATAGCTGTCAGAGGCGCCAATAATGCCGAAATTGATTATGTAGAGTTTGCGGCAGGCTGCGCGCTTACAAGTCTGGAAGGCTTAAAGGTTGCTGTCGATTGCGCAAACGGGGCAGCTTTTAATGTTGCTCCGCAGGCGTTAAGACGGCTTGGCGCGGAGCTTAATGTTATAAGCAACAATCCGGACGGTATAAATATAAATAACGGCTGCGGCTCAACTCATATTGAGAAGCTGCAAAAGTTTGTTAAAGATACGGGAGCAGATGTTGGTGTTGCTTTTGACGGCGATGCTGACAGACTTATTGCCGTTGATGAAAACGGAAATATTGTTGACGGTGACGTAATAATGGGGCTTGTGTCGATTTATCTTAAAGAACACAATAAGCTTCCCGGAAATCGTCTTATAGGAACGGTAATGAGCAATCTCGGGCTTATTCAGACCTGCGAGAAGCACGGAATTGAGGTTGTTTGTACCAAAGTAGGTGACCGCTATGTACTTGAAAAAATGCTTGAAACGGGCGCGGTTATAGGCGGTGAGCAATCGGGGCATATTATTTTGTTTGAGAATAACACAACGGGGGACGGACTTGTTTCGGCAATTACGCTTTTATCGGTTTTAAAAATAAGCGGCAAGAAGCTGTCCGAGCTTGCTAAGGAGATTACAATTTTACCTCAGGTGCTTGTTAATGTAAAAGTTAAAAACGAATATAAAGAGCGTCTTACCGATATAAAAGAAATATCCGAAGCGGCAAAAAAAATTGATGAGAAATACAAAGGTACGGGAAGGCTGCTTCTTCGTCCTTCCGGAACAGAGCCACTTGTAAGGATTATGATAGAAGGACAGAATATGGAAGAAATTGAAAAAGACGCGAATATGCTTGCTGAAATTGTTGAGCAGTCAATGAGCAGGCTTTAAAAAGAGAAAGGACGTGACAATATGTGCGGAATAGTAGGTTACATAGGAAATAAGCAGGCGGCACCGATTCTTCTCGGCGGGCTTGAAAAGCTTGAGTACAGAGGTTATGATTCTGCCGGAATAGCTATTCTTGACGGCGAAAAGATAACAATGGAAAAGACAAAGGGAAGGCTTAAGGTGCTTTCCGATAAAATACACGGCGGAGAGGACCTTAAAGGTACAATAGGTATAGGTCATACAAGGTGGGCAACTCACGGCGCGCCTTCCGATATCAATTCGCATCCGCATCTTTCAAGAAACGGTCGCATTGCGCTTGTACATAACGGAATTATAGAAAATTATCTTCAGATAAAGGCTCTTCTTGAAAGCGAAGGCTATACTTTTGTATCGGATACGGATACCGAGGTTGTTTCACATCTTATAGATTATTATTACAACGGCAATATGATAGACGCCATAATCAAGGCAATTCACAGAATAGAAGGCTCTTACGCTTTCGGTATAATTTCGGTTGACCACCCAGGTGAGCTTTTTGCCGTAAGAAAATCAAGTCCGCTTATTGTAGGTCTCGGAAACGGCGAGAATTATATTGCTTCCGACATTCCGGCAATTCTTTCCCATACAAGAGATGTTTATTTTCTTGAGGATAACGAGATAGTATGGATAAAAGGTACTGATGTTAAAGTTCTTGATGTATATAAGCATGAAGTAAAAAAAGAAGTTTTCCACGTTGACTGGGATGTTTCCGCCGCGGAAAAAGGCGGGTACGAGCACTTTATGATAAAAGAAATTATGGAGCAGCCGAAAGCCATAGAGGATACGGTTTGTCCGAGAATACAAGGAGGCAATATTGTACTTGATGACATTAAGCTTACCAAAGAACAGATAAACAGTTTAAAAAAGATATATATTATAGGCTGTGGAAGCGCTTATCATGTCGGAGTTGTCGGTAAGTACGTTATTGAAAAGCTTACAAGGATTCCCGTTGAGGTTGAACTTGCTTCGGAATTTCGTTACCGTGACCCCATTGTGGGTAAAGGCGACCTTGTTATAATAATCAGTCAGTCGGGTGAAACTGCCGACAGTCTTGCGGCACTTCGTGAAGCTAAGGCAAGAGGCGCAAGGATATTATCGGTTGTAAATGTTGTGGGAAGCTCTATTTCAAGAGAGTCGGACGATGTACTCTACACATGGGCGGGACCTGAAATTTCCGTAGCCACGACAAAAGCGTACAGTACACAGCTTCAGGCAATGTATCTTATAGCGCTTCATATCGGAATAAATAACGGTAAAATCAGCGAGGAAGATAAGGAGCATTATCTTGCCGAAATACAGACAATCCCTTCAAAGGTTGCGAAAATCGTGGAAGATGTTGCGCCGCTTCAAAATTACGCTTCAAAGAAATACGGCAGCAAGGATATATTCTTCCTTGGCAGAGGACTTGACTACTGCGTTGCGCTTGAAGGCTCTTTAAAGCTTAAAGAAATATCATATATTCATTCGGAAGCATACGCTGCGGGAGAGCTGAAGCACGGTCCCATATCGCTTATTGAGGATGGCACTCTGGTTATTGCTCTTGCAACGCAGGATAAACTGTTTGAAAAGCTGTTAAGCAATATTAAAGAGGTTAAAGCAAGAGGAGCAACGGTTTTCGCGATAGCGCAGGAGGGCAATACGGAAATTGAAAAAGAGTCGGATTTTGTTATTTACATACCGAAAACTGATAATTTGTTCGCTCCCTCACTTACTGTTGTGCCGCTTCAGCTTTTCGCGTATTATGTTGCGGTAAATAAGGGCTGTGATGTTGACAAACCGAGAAATCTCGCAAAATCGGTTACGGTTGAATAGTATAAAGAAAAAAACATCGGTAAGAAAAATGTGGACACAGAAGGTATTCTGTGCCCACATTTTTGGTTTATATAAAAAACACAAGGAGAGTGTGTTTCATATTACTAATATTATAGCACAAAAATATAAAAAAGTCAACATATTTAAGGTTTTTTTAATAAAGTTATTAAAAAACTACAAAAAAACCGATTTTTTTATGTATTTTTACCAACAAAAAATCAAAAAGTACAAAGCACAGAATGATTTTTTGTTGGTGTTTCGGGTTAATTTGTTTCCGGTTTTTCCGAATTATTGCTTTCAAGGTCCGCGCGGTATTTTTTCATCAGC
>CACZTG010000088.1 GCA_902783995.1 uncultured Ruminococcus sp.
AAATCAATGGGATATGAAATAAAGGATTTTGCGCTTAAAGGACTTTTTGCGGATTCTCCCGTAAATCTCGGCAGCCGTTGTACCGTATTTATGAATTCGTCCGTAAAACAATCGCAAAAAGACGGAGCTTCGGTTGAAGATATATCGGCGGGGCTTTCTGTAAGTATTGTTAAAAACGCGGTATATAAGGTAATACGAGCAGGTTCGGCAGCTGAGCTTGGGGACAACATTGTTGTGCAGGGCGGTACTTTTTTAAATAACGCCGTTCTTCGCGCGTTTGAAAAAGAACTCGGCAAAAACGTTATAAGACCGTCAATCGCAGGGCTTATGGGCGCTTACGGCGCGGCGCTTCAGGCAATGCAGGTTAAAAAGAGTCATATAATATCAAAGCAGGAGCTTTTAAGCTTTACACACACGTCAAAGCTTACCGTTTGCAACGGCTGCACAAACCATTGTCATCTTACAATAAATACTTTTTCCGACGGAAAAAAATATATTTCGGGAAATCAATGTGAAAAAGGTCTCGGACTTAAAAAGCCCGCAGAAGAAATTCCGAATCTGCACGAGTATAAGAGAAAAAAGCTTTACGCTCTTGAAAGCGGGAATAAAGGCAGCGGCAAAAAAAAGATAGGGCTTCCCATGGCGCTCGGTATGTATGAGCTTGCGCCACTTTGGCACGGCATATTTGAAAGTCTCGGCTTTGAGGTGATTTTATCGGGACCGTCAAGCCGTAAGCTGTATGAAAAAGGACAGTTTTCAATTCCTTCCGATACGGCTTGTTATCCCGCAAAAATTATGCATGGGCATATTGTTGACCTCATCGAAAAAGGCGCGGATATTATTTTTTATCCCTGTCTTACCTATAATATAGACGAAAAAGCAAGCGAAAATCACTATAATTGTCCTGTTGTGGCATATTATTCGGAGCTTTTACACGGTAATATGGAGGAACTTAAAAATGTCAGGTTCTTGTATCCGTATCTTAATATAAACAGCAAAAAAGAGCTTTCAAAAGAGCTTTTTGAGAATCTTAAAGACGTATGCGGCGCCGACTATACTGATATAAAAAAAGCGGTAAAAATCGGCTTTAAAAAATATTATTCTCATATGTCGGATATACGAAAAGCCGGTGAAAAAGCGATTGCTTATGCGAGAGAAAAAGGCAGACGTATTATGATTCTTGCGGGAAGGCCGTATCACGCTGACCCAGAAATCGGTCATGGCATAGATAAGCTCGCGGTTTCGCTCGGCTTTGTGGTTGTAAGCGAGGACAGCGTTTGTCATCTTACGGACAGGCAGCCCGTAAAGGTCTTAAATCAGTGGACATATCATTCGAGGCTTTACAGAGCCGCGAGATATGCGGCGGAACATTCCGATACACAGCTTGTTCAGCTTGTTTCTTTCGGCTGCGGCGTTGACGCTATAACAACCGATGAAGTCAGAGAGATACTTGAAACAGGTAATAAGTTTTACACACAGATAAAAATTGATGAAATAACAAACCTCGGCGCGGTAAAAATACGACTTCGCAGCTTGCTTGGTGCTTTGGAAGAAAGGGGAGAGGCATAATGGAATTTGTGGAATTTACAAAGGAAATGGCAAAGGATTATACTATTCTTGTTCCGACCATGCTTCCCATTCATTTTAAGCTGATATTAAAAGTGCTTTCGCATTACGGATATAAAACGGAGCTTCTTGAAACAACCGGAAAGCAAGTTGTTGATACAGGTTTAAAATATGTTCATAACGATACCTGCTACCCGGCAATTCTTGTTATAGGACAGCTTATTAATGCCGTTCAGAGCGGTAAATATGATGTTAATAAAATTGCGCTTATGCTTTCACAAACGGGAGGCGGCTGCCGTGCTTCAAATTATTTATCGCTTCTTCGCAAAGCGCTTAAAAAAGCAGGGCTTGGGCATATACCCGTTATTGCTTTCGGTGTTGCGGGGCTTGAAAAACACTCAGGGTTTAATTTGAATATAACAAAGCTCTACAAGATGATGCACGCCGTTTTTTACGGCGACCTTTTAATGTCGCTTGTCAATCAGGTTAAACCGTACGAAAAGGAGACCGGTACAGCGCGGAAAATTGCCGATAAGTGGACTGAAAGGCTTTCCGAAGAGCTTATACACAAATATATATCATATAAGAAAGTAAAAAGAAACTACCGTGAAATGATAGCCGAATTTGCCTCCGTTCCGATGAACAAGACCGATAAAGTAAAGGTCGGAGTGGTGGGAGAAATATTTGTAAAGTATTCGCCTCTCGGAAATAATAATCTTGAGGATTTTCTTTATGATGAAGGCGCGGAGGTGGTTGTTCCGGGGCTTCTTGATTTTCTTATGTATTGCGTGTATAATCCCATAAACGACAGCCGTGCATACGGAATAAATAAAATTAAGGCATTTGCTTGTAAAATCGGTTATAAATTTTTGCTTTCACGCCAGCGTGATATTATAACGCTTTTAAATGAGGACGGGCATTTTATGCCGCCGACGCCGTTTTCAACCACGGTTTCGCTTACGAAAGGATATATAGGGCTCGGCACAAAAATGGGAGAAGGCTGGCTGCTTACCGCAGAAATGCTTGAGCTTGCTCACGAAGGCGTAAAAAACATTATATGTACACAGCCTTTCGGCTGTCTGCCCAATCATATTTGCGGAAAAGGTATGATGAAGCCGATAAAAGAAAAAAACGAAGATGTTAATATTGTCGCTATTGATTATGACGCGGGGGCAACAAAGGTAAATCAGGAAAACAGGATAAAGCTGATGCTTGCGAACGCAAAGTAAAAAACAGGAGCATGGAAAAAGTGCTCCTGTTTTTTATAATTATTCCGCGTCTATTGTTGAAATGCTGAAGGTTATTTCTTCAAGAACGTCAAGCAAAACCTTTACCGTATCGAGAGATGTAAACATGGTAACATTATTTTCAACGGCACAGCGGCGTATCTGATAGCCCGCCGTTTCTTCGTCCTCAGAGGCAACGTTTCGGGTGTTTATAACATAATTTACATAACCTCTGCGTATGGAAGTTAAAAGCTCGTCATTGTCCTTTGTGATTTTACTGCGGACTTTAACATGCATACCGTGTTTTTTTAAATAATCCGCCGTACCTTTTGTGGCTTCAAGATTAAAACCGAGATTATAAAAGCGTTTTATTAAAGGCAGAGCTTCCGGTTTATCTTTATCGGCAATTGTAACAAAAACCGTGCCGTAATTTACAACATTCATACCCGATGCCTGAAGCGCTTTATAAAGTGCCCTTGTAAGCTTTTTATCATAACCTATCGCTTCGCCGGTCGATTTCATTTCGGGCGAAAGGTAGGCGTCAAGCCCTCTTATTTTTGAAAACGAAAAGGCGGGAACTTTTACATACCAGCGCTTTTTTTCTTCGGGGTATATGGTGTCAAACCCCTGCTCTTTAAGGCTTTTGCCGAGTATGACAAGAGTGGCGATGTCGGCAAGCTGATACCCTGTTGCTTTTGATATAAACGGGACCGTTCTTGATGAGCGCGGATTTACCTCAATTATATACACATTATCGTTTTTATCGACAATAAACTGTATGTTATAAAGCCCTATTATGCCTATTCCCAGCCCAAGCTTTTTGGTGTAATCAAGGATAATTTCCTTAACCTTATCGGAAATACTGAAAGTAGGGTAAATGCTTATTGAATCACCCGAATGAATACCTGTACGCTCAACATGCTCCATAATGCCCGGAACAAAAACGTCTTTGCCGTCGCATACGGCGTCAACCTCAAGCTCTTTTCCCTCAATATATTTATCGACAAGTACAGGCTTGTCCTCATCAATTTCAACGGCAGTACGCAGATATTTGCGTAAAGCTTCTTCATCGGCGACAATCTGCATTGCCCTTCCGCCGAGCACATAACTGGGGCGCACAAGCACGGGATAGCCTATTTCCTCCGCGGCTTTTACACCGTCATCTATACTTGTTACCGCTTTGCCGTTTGGCTGCGGGATATTAAGCTGTAACATAATATGCTCAAAGCTGTCACGGTTTTCCGCCTTTTCAATAGCGGCAACATCGGTACCTATTATTTTTACGCCGCGTTTTTGAAGCGGCTCGGCAAGATTGATTGCGGTCTGACCGCCGAGCGAGGCTATTACGCCGATGGGCTTTTCGAGCTCGACTATGTTCATAACATCTTCTACCGTAAGCGGCTCAAAATAAAGCTTATCGCTTGTGGTATAATCCGTTGAAACGGTTTCGGGGTTGTTATTTATAATTATTGCCTCATAGCCGTATTCTTTAATTGTTTTAACGGCATGAACGGTTGAATAGTCAAACTCGACACCCTGACCGATTCTGATAGGACCGGCACCGAGAACAATAATTTTTTTCTTGTCACTGACAATAGATTCGTTTTCTTCTTCGTATGTGGAATAGAAATAGGGGATATAGCTTTCAAATTCACTTGCGCAGGTATCAATCATTTTATAGACGGGGAACATATTGTGCTTTTTGCGTAAGTCGAAAACATCTTCCTCGCTCATTTTCCAAAGATGCGCTATGTATTTATCACAGAAGCCCATTTTTTTGGCGGCATACAGCACATCAAGGTCAAGCGGATTTTCTTCAAGAGTTTTTTCAAAATCAACAATTTTTTTGATTTTGTCAAGGAAAAACATATCAATTTGCGTTACGTTACAAATTCTGCTGTGGTCAACGCCGAGCCACATAAGCTGAGCAATGGCGTAGATACGGTCATCGGTACCCTCAGCAATGTATTTGAAAAGGTCTTCGACCGACATTTTATCTTTGTCAAATTTTGACATATATATGTGGCAAACGCCGATTTCAAGAGAACGTATAGCCTTTAAAAGGCTTTCTTCAAGTGTTCTGCCTATGCTCATAACCTCGCCCGTTGCTTTCATTTGTGTACCGAGACTGTTTGAAGCCGAGGTAAATTTGTCAAACGGGAAACGGGGCATTTTTGTAACGACATAATCAAGAGTCGGTTCAAAAGAAGCGGGTGTGTTCGCGATTTGTATTTCGTCAAGAGTCATTCCCACGGCAATTTTTGCCGAAACTCTCGCGATAGGATAACCGCTTGCCTTTGACGCAAGCGCCGATGAACGGGATACCCTCGGGTTTACCTCAATCAGATAATATCTGAAGGATTGAGGGTCAAGCGCAAACTGTACATTGCAGCCGCCTTCTATTTTAAGCGCGCGTATAATTTTAAGCGCACTGTCACGCAGCATATGATATTCTTTGTTTGTAAGCGTCTGGCTGGGACATACGACTATTGAGTCGCCCGTATGTATGCCGACGGGGTCAAGGTTTTCCATATTACAAATGGTTATGGCGGTATCGTTATGGTCACGCATAACCTCATATTCAATTTCTTTGTAACCCTTAATGCTTTTTTCAACCAAAACCTGTGAAACGGGGGATAATTTAAGGGCATTTTTCATTATTTCGCGCAGTTCTTCTTCCGTATCGGCAAAGCCACCGCCCGTACCGCCGAGAGTAAAAGCGGGACGAAGCACAACGGGGTAGCCTATTTCCTCCGCGGCTTTTACGGCTTCTTCCGTGGAATGAGTTATGATAGATGGGAGTACAGGCTCGTCTAAGCTTTCACAAAGCTCTTTAAAAAGCTCTCTGTCCTCCGCGCGCGCGATACTTTCGGCGTCTGTGCCGAGAAGCTGTGTTCCGCATTCCGCCAGAACGCCTTTTTTGTAAAGCTCCATTGCAATATTCAGACCTGTTTGCCCGCCGATGCCGGGGACAATGGCGTCCGGACGTTCATAGCGTAATATTTTGGCGGCATATTCAAAAGTCAGCGGTTCCATATACACTTTGTCCGCAATTGATGTATCCGTCATAATGGTTGCGGGGTTAGAGTTCGCGAGAATGACCTCATAGCCCTCCTCTTTAAGAGCAAGGCAAGCCTGTGTGCCGGCGTAGTCAAACTCAGCCGCCTGACCTATAACGATAGGTCCCGAGCCTATAACGAGAACTTTTTTAATATCTGACCTTTTAGGCATTTTTTATACCGCCTTTCCTGCACATATTTATAAACTTATCAAACAAATAACCGCTGTCCTGCGGACCGGGAGCGCTTTCGGGGTGATACTGCACACTGAAAACGGGGTCGGTTTTGCTTTCAAGCCCTTCCGCCGTGCCGTCAAGAAGGTTTATATGTGTAATTTCAAGCCCCGTTCCTTTAAGGCTTTCGGGAGCTACGGCATAGCTGTGGTTTTGACTTGTAATTTCTATTTTGCCGGTTAAAAGGTTTTTAACCGGGTGATTGCCGCCACGATGACCGAATTTAAGCTTGTACGTTTTGCCGCCGTAAGCGAGCGCAATTATCTGATGCCCGAGGCATATTCCGCCTATCGGATATTTACCTTTAAGCTTTTTTACGGTTTCGATTACGGGAGTAACATCCTCCGGGTCACCGGGACCGTTTGAAATAAAAATACCGTCAGGCTTCATAAAGTCAATTTCTTCCGCCGGAGTGTCAAAAGGAACAACGGTAACATTACAGCCGCAGGAGTTAAGCTTTCTTATTATGTTAAGCTTTATGCCGCAGTCAATTGCGACAATATTTAAAATATGATTGGAGGTTCGTGAATACCAGCGCTTTTTGCAGCTCACCTTTGAAACGGCATCGTGGGGTACGGGAGTGCTTTTTATAATGTTTAAAGCTTCCTCTTTATCGGTATTGAAAGAAGTGATTATTGCTCTGCAGGTACCCTCGTTTCTGATTATTCTCGCAAGTTTTCTGGTATCTATCCCCGTAATTCCGGGGATATTATATTCTTCCATAACCTCCGCAAGAGTTTTTGTATATCTGAAATTGCTCGGCATATCGTTATAATCACGCACGGCAAGTCCGCCGATTGTCGGCGTTTTTGTTTCAAAATCGTTGTCGGTTATGCCGTAATTACCGATTAAAGGATAAGTCATTACAACAAGCTGATACGTATAGGACGGGTCGGAAATAATTTCCTGATAGCCGACCATAGAGGTGTTAAAAACTATCTCGCAAACTCTGTCTGTATCGGCGCCAAAACCAAAACCATAAAATTCAGTACCGTTTTCAAGTACAATTTTTTTGTTGTAACTTAGCATAAGCATACCTCCGGATATTCATTTTGATTACATAAACTGAATAAAAATACAAAATACAATAAAAAAATATACAATTATTTTATTATTTTTAATTATACCACATATTATAAATATTGTCAACGCTTTAAAAATAAATGAAAATAAAAATTTGGTTATTTATACAAAAAACTTTTAGTTATATTAACTAAAAAGAGACTGATGACTTTGTCATCAGTCTCAGCTTAATGACAAAGTCATTAAGCTGAACAGAGGCTGAAAAACGAAGGTATATTTCGTCCTTTAAATCTCGTCGGCGTA
>CACZTG010000089.1 GCA_902783995.1 uncultured Ruminococcus sp.
AACTCCGTGAAGATAATCTCTGAAAATCGCGTCTTCATTATAAAAATATGTATCGGCATCTGCTTCCCGTATGCCGTTTTCGTCAAAGTCACCCAAAGCCTGTACTCTTGAGCCGATACTTTCGGCAAGAGCGTCAATCGCGTCTTTATCGGTATCGGCTGAAATTTCGTTATCCGAAATTATTATAATACCTCTTTTGTCATAAAAGACCTTCTTACCAAAGGCTTCGGATACCGCGCGAATCGGTACAAAGGTTCTGTCCGAAAGAATAAACGCTTCGGAATCAAGCATTGTCGGTTTTTCATTAATATTCATAACCGCGCTGCCTATTTCAACGGAAATCTCGGTATTTTCCGATACTATTGTTACCCGCCTGTCTTTATCATTATAATCCACCTTCGCGCCCAAGCTTTCGGAAACAAAGCGAAGAGGCACAAAGGTCCTGTCCTTTCTTATAACCGGAACAACTGTGCTGTCCGCCGCATCCACCGATGTTTTTTCACCGTTTACGAAGGCTGTGTCCCTGCCGATAACAAGCACTACGGAATCCGCAAGCAGGGGGCTTATATCCGTACCGTCCGCAAATGCCGGCGGCGCGGCGCACACTGCACCCGTGACAACAGCCGCCGCAAGCAGAGCGGATACCATTCTCTTCATTTTCAACATATACACCTCCAAAAAGCAATAACCTTAATTTCCTATTCTCTCTATTTCCACATCGTCTATATATATCTGTCCTCTGCCCGAATAAATACCTGCGCCCACCTCAATATTCGCGCTGCCCGTCACCGTAAACTCTGCCGTTTGGTCGGTAAACGTATATGAGTTTACACTGCTGTCTATGCTGATAAAGGTGTTTTCCGTCACACCGGTATCCCTGTTTGTTACAAAAATATACGGCACAAGATTTTCATCGTCGGAACGTCTGCACATTTTTAAGCTTATCCGGTATGTTCCCGCTGCCGGTACGGTTATATCCTGCGATGCGTAGCCTCTTCCCGAGGCATTGTTCGTCCTGAACCACATACTGTATGTACCCGAATTTTTTGTACCGCTTGACTTTGCTATGCTCACAGCGCTGTCATCATATTCACCGGTGGTACCGTTGAGCTTCGTAAACGTCCATGCCGCCGGCAAGCTTCCGTCAAGTATTTCAAACCCGCCGTTTGTTATAAGCTCGCCCGTATCGACCTCATCGGAAATCTTTTCCACAGATACATCATCAACATAAATTTCTCCGAGGCCGGAATAAATACCCACACCGAAGGCTGCCTTCTGAACGGTGGGAGCAGCGGCGGTCACGATGATTGACTGAGATGTAAAGCCGCTTCCCTCTATATTAAGGATTGTGGGGGTACTTACGCCGCTGTCTCTGTCAAAGAAGAACATATACGGAGTAAGCCCGCCGTTATCAATATTTTTCTTTATCTTAGCGGTAATTTTGTATGTTCCCGCCTCGGGTATATCTATATCCTGATATATATATACCTTACCGGTACTGTTATTTGACCTTATCCACAGTCCGTACTGTCCCGAATTTTTAACGCCGGTACTAAGCCTTACGCTTCCTGCGGAATTATCCTCCGTACCCGCGGAATTCAGCTTTCTGATTGCCCAGTATAACGGATTACAGTTGGAAAGTCCGACTGCGGCAACGTCACCGTCAAGGCTTTCAAAACCGCCGTTTCTGATTATAGCTCCCGTTTCAGCAAGCTCTGCTCTAACTATTACAGGGTTATCATCGGTCACTATATACATAATATTTTTTGAGTTTATCATAAGACTGCCGTCCTGCTGAACCTGCGGTTCAAGCTCTTTGCCGTAAATATCGGTGCAGTAAGCTATATTTCCCCTTAAATATACATTAAACTCCTGATCTGTCGCGCCGAAAACAAACAGCTTCTTTCCGTCTGTCCTTGTAAATTTGCTGTTTATATTGAACAGCCCCGAATTGCTGAAGCCCGACGCGCTGCCGTCAAAGGTTTCGCACTTGCGCAGGTTTGCCTGAAGCACTCCCGCTGCCTGATATGCCTCTGTCGGTGAAATCGTATCCGCTGTTGTGAACACGCCATCCTGACCGAACATTCCGAAATGATAGTATTTGTCATAGCCCGCATTCATAAATTCAAGAGGCAGTCTTACCGCCGCATATGCGCGGTCGGTGTTTTCCGCCTGCTGATACGGAAATTCCTCGGTCATAAACGCTTTGATTCCCGGTCTTGCCGTCCTGTGAGCGGTAAGCCAGCTGCTTACGGCATTTGCGCCCGAATAACCGTGAACGTTATATATGTCAAAGTACCCTGTCTGATATTTTGA
>CACZTG010000090.1 GCA_902783995.1 uncultured Ruminococcus sp.
AATTTCTTCCGCGTTTTCGCCTTTATATCCAAAGGAGTTGAGCATTTTTACGCAGTCGGCGGCAGATTTGCTTGCAGCCAGCGCTTCGGCATTCTGCCTGCTCATAAGCCCTCCCTCAAGAGCGCTTACTCTTGCCGACGTATAGGTGTAATCCATTGGCAAACTCTCCTTTCTTTTCAGTATTTTTCAGCCGATTGTAAAAGTCCGGAAATTCCAGAATCGAAGAATTTTTTTATAAAAATATAAATTATTCTTATCCGTTTATTGCGTTTTTATAAGGCTTTCCAATGTTGCGAACAATGCTTCATTATCTACCGGCTTACTCAGATGCGCATTCATACCTGCCTGTAAGCTTCGCTGAACATCTTCATCAAAAGCGTTGGCGGTAAGAGCGATTATGGGAACTGTTTTCGCATCGGGTCTGTCAAGGGCACGGATAACAGTTGTGGCTTCAAGGCCGTCCATTTCCGGCATTCTTATATCCATCAGAATCGCGTTGTAGTAGCCTTCCTCGCTGTTCTTGAATTTTTCGACGGCTATCTTTCCGTTTGCCGCGTGGTCGATATTCATTTCCCGCATAGCAAGCATCATTGTAATTATTTCAGCATTAATCGAAACATCTTCGGCAAGCAGGATACGTTTGCCCTTCAAGTCAACCTTTGTTTCTGATGTATTCGCTTTATTCCTTTTATGTAATGCATTTCTGAATTCTTCAATTATATTGTTTGCAAAAAGCGGCTTTGCGATAAAAGCGTCAACACCGGCATTGACCGCTTCCTCAAGCACGTCATCCCATCTGTACGCAGTGATTATTATTATGGCGGACTCGTTCCCGATTGTTTTTCGTATCTCACGCGTAGTTTCAATGCCGTTCATATCAGGCATTTTTAAATCAACAAGAATCAAATTATACGGATTTTGTCTGGCATGGCGCAGTTTTATCATTTCAACGGCTTCCGCTCCAGAATATGCTATTTCACAAGCAAGTCCTATCTTTTCAAGGACAAGCTTTGCATGTCCGCAGGCAACGGAATCATCATCAACAACAAGCACGCTCATCTCGGCAGGGTTGATATCAAGCTCATCGCTGTCCGTGTACTTTCGGTCCGAATTTCCGAGCGTAACCGTAACAATGAATGTTGTGCCCTTGCCTTTTTCGCTTTTGACCTCAATGTTGCCGTTCATCATCTCAACCATACTTTTAGTTATGGCAAGACCAAGCCCGGAACTGCCGTACTTATTGGTCGCGGAGCTGTCCTCCTGGCTGAACGAATCAAAAATATGCGGCAGAAAATCGGGACTTATACCTATGCCGGTGTCCGATACAGTAAAGCGAAGCGTCGTTTTATTATCAAACTTTGCTACCCTTTCAACATTAAAATCAATATTTCCGCCCTCGGGTGTGAACTTTACGGCATTACCCAATATATTGATTAATACCTGTTTCAGCTTAATATTGTCGCCGATATAGCAATCATCGACAGAGCCGTTTATATAACAGTGGTAATGCAGTCCTTTTTCCGCACTTTGGCTGCTGAACATTGTATTCAGCTGTTCAAGAAATTTTGAAAACGAAAATTCTTCATTTTTAAGGACAAGTCTGCCCGATTCTATCCTTGACATATCAAGAATATCATTTATAAGAGCAAGCAAATGATTTGCCGAGCCGCCTATTTTTTTAAGATACTCTCTTGCTTGTGCTGAAACATCCGGGTCATTAAGCGCAATGCTGTTAAGCCCGATTATTGCATTCATCGGAGTTCTTATCTCGTGACTCATATTGGACAAAAAAACGGTTTTTGCCTTACTTGCTTTTTCGGCGGCAGTCAGCGCATCACGGAGTACCTGCCTTTGAACCATCTGCTCACGCATTTCATTGTCAATATCCGTAAATCCCAATCCGATAGCATGTACAACATGATCTGTTCTGTCTTCTGCGCGGCGTACTCCCGCCATACGAAGCATTTCATATTTTTCCTTGCCGTCCTTGACGGTGAGATACCGATATGTCAAAACAGTTTCTTTCGCAAGCCTTTTGCGTATGTTTTCCGGTTCGATGAAACGAAGAAAATCATCACGGTAATTCTCCGAAACACGCTCATTCGCGTAACGTGTAAATGCCTCTTTGAACGAAAATTCTTCACCGCCCTGCGGTCCGTCCTGTTTTTTGACGAAAGAACGGTAGCAGACACACTTGTCGGTATCTATATCCGCATAATACACGCTCTGATAATCCGAGGAAAGAGCGGTTATCATAAAATCCTGCTGTGTACGCTGCCTTTCCTGCTCCAGAAGTTTATTCTGCAATTCAATGCGTCGTTCAAGCTCTGCCTGCTTTACGCGGCTTTCGGCTTCGGAGGTTTCCTTTTCCACGGCTATTTGTGACGCACGCTTGTTCTGGTAATAAAGCGCGGCGAACATAAGTAAAAGAACAATAGCCGTAAGCAGCGTCTGTATCAGGCTTCTCCTAATAATACCGTCCGATACGGAGCCTATCTTTTCACTGATAACACTTTCGCGTATGAGGTAGGTCAGCATCCATTCCGTACCGTAAATCCGAACATATGATAAGGTCTCTTTAATCCCGTTATATGTAAATGACACAACGCCGTTTTTGCCATGCTCAAAGTCTTTCGTTACGATGTCCGCAGAGCCGCCGTTCTCAAAATCAGCCCGTTTTAAAGCGGAAAGCAGATTATCCTCCCTTGCAAGACCTCCGAGTACCATATTTGTGAGCGCAGTGCCTTCCTTGGTATAGATGTTACAGAAGGTCGTGTCATTATTGTCCGATTGAAGCGCAACACTTTTCACCATAGTATCCATGTCAATTTCCATAAAACAAACAATAAGAGCATTATTCTCCAGCGTCAGTCCGTTTACGGGAACGGCAATAATAACCTTCTTATGTATTGGGTCGGAGTTTTTAAGGCTTATCTGAGGTTCATTAATATTCAGATAGTCTATATTATATTCCGCAATATTGTCCTGTATTCCGAAGGAAGTATATATAAGACCGTTGGTGTCAATAAAAGCAAATTTTTCAAGCTTATAGAGCTGCTTCATTCTGCTTTGATAGGTCTGCAAGTGTCCGATATCACTCAGGTCATCTTCCGTCATCAATCCGACCGCCGTTTGAAGATTTTCGACACTTCGCTGCAATGTGGATGCAACGACCTGTTCACGTCTGCCCGCAAGCTCGTCCAGATATAAAAGACTGACAGAATTTACAGCTTTTTCGGTATCCAGTCTTGCTTTATGCCCCGTCCACATTGTTCCGAAAATTAATACGCCTACTATTGTGATGCCGCAAATTATTGCAATTATAACGGTTTTGCGGCTGTTCATTTTTTTCATGAACTTTTGCCCCCATTCATTACAGACTGCAAAGTTTTTCAAACTGTGCCTTTGCTTCGGTCAGCAACACGGAATAATCAGTATCGGTTTTATTTCTAAGAAGCTCTGTAATTTCACTTATCGGTTTTGTAAGCGGCGTAAGCGATAAATTGGAATACATTCCTTTCAGCGCGTGAGCTGTTTCAAATGCGTCATCAAATGCTTTTTCGCGCAACTGCGCTTCAAGCTGCGGCAATCTGTTATCAACGGTTGCTTTATTGACAAGCATAACATAAAAATCTTCTTTGTTCATGCAGCGCACAAGCCCTTCATTAACATCAGCGCCAAATTCTCTGAGTTTATCAATTGTAATCATAATAATTCTCCTTTGTTTCCGACATAATTAATTCATCAAACTTATCCGCCGGCAGCGGTTTTGAAAAATAATATCCCTGAACGATATCACATCCGATTTTCTTTAAAAGTTCAAGCTGTTCCTTTGTTTCAACACCCTCTGCGATAACGGGAACTTCAAGCAATCTTGCTATTTCTATCATAATGCCGACTAAGCGGTAATCTTTTTTATCGGTACAGATATTCCGGATAAACTTCATATCCAGCTTTAAAGCGTCCAAAGGCAGAGATGTCAGCATATTGAGTGAGGAATACCCTGAGCCGAAATCGTCCATCTCAATTTTAAAGCCGTGTTCACGAAGCAATGAAATAGTATCTATAATATGCTGTGAATTATTGGTGTAAGCGGATTCGGTAATCTCCAGCAAAAGCTTATCATTCGGTATCCCGTTTACGTCTGCGATATCGTTAAGTATCTTGCAAAGCATTGGATTGAAAATATCGACCTTTGAAACATTTACCGATATCGGAAGAAATATTCCGTATTTTTCTTTCCATTGCCTGATCTGCGCCGCCGTTTCACTCCAAACATATCTGTCGAGCTTCGGTATAAGACCGTTATCTTCAAAAAGAGTAATAAACTCGCCCGGACTTATTGTTCCAAATTCAGGATGTATCCAGCGAACAAGTGCTTCCGCACTTGTAAGAACAGGCTTTTTGTCCCGGATGCAATACTTCGGTTGATAATATACCTTGAACTGTTTTTCCGAAAGAGCCGTATCAATATCATCTATAAGCCGCTCGGAATGGAGTTCTCTGCTGTGTAATTCATCATTATAAAAATCATAACATGTCATATAACTGTTACGGAGCTTACGGCAGGCAAGCCTCGCACGGTCGAACCGGCGTTCCATATTCAGCCCGCTTCCGTCATCCAAATAAATTCCCATTCTTACGTTAATCTTGTGTTCGCCCATAATATTACTGATTTTTTTGATTTGAGTCGGGATAGTATTTTTCAGTTCAAGGCTGTGCGGAAGATATATACAAAAGCTGTTGCTGCCGCTTCGGCAGGCAAGTCCGCCCGATTGTTGAACAAGCTCGTGAATACTGTCACCTATCCTTTTCAAAACAAGGTCTCCATAGCTTTTTCCGTACAGCTCATTTATAATATGAAAGCGGTTTACATCAAGCACAATTGCATCAAACGGCATATTGCCGTTCTGATTATCAAGCCTTTTTCCGTATTCAAAAAAGAATTCCTTATTGAAAAGTCCCGTGAGAATATCACGTTCCGTTTCATGGATAATAACACTGTCTTCGGCAAGCTCTATGGAGCGCTGTACCCTTGCTCTTACAATGTCGGGTATTTCATATGGTTTTGTAATGAAGTCGGCAGCGCCGAGCTGCAGACTTTTAACTTCCGCCTCTTTTTCCGAAGTCAGGACTATAACAGGGATACGTCTCAACTCTCCGTTTGAACGTATTATCTTAAGAAGGCTGTACCCATCCAGCTCCGGCATATGCAAATCAAGTATAATTAATGAAAGCGTAAGCTTGTCTTTTTTTATTATATCAAGTGCGCGCGCTCCGTTTTCGGCATAGATTATATCATATTTGTCAGTCAGCATAGCGCCGAGCATTTCTCTTTCAATATATTCATCATCAACTATCAGGATTGTTCTGTGAAGCCCTTTTTTACGTTCAAGCAATTCCTGCATACCGTATTCCCTCCCCGGATAAATTAAAATCATTTAATTATTTATTTTGCTGTTTTTTTAAAGCCTTATTTAAAAAGTATATCGGCAGCTTTGTCGCAAAGTTCGAGAAAGCCTGAATCAAAAAGCCGGTCAAACGAACAGTTTTCGATTTTTTCTCCGTCAGGATAAGGATATGCCAAAGTAAAACCTTTTTTAAAGCTGTCGGAGCTTTGCCCGATTTCAAGAAGGCAGCCCGCGTCTCCGGCAATTTTTTTAAAACTGTCTAAAAAGCTTTCGGAAATATTATCTCCGCTTGAAAAATGCGCGACGCAGCGACCGCTTTTAATATTTTTTTTAAGCAGCCCGAGAAGCAGTGTTTCGTATGCTTCACCGCTTAAATTCATAAGCTTTTCTTTTGCGGCGGAAAGCATATTTCCGACAATTTCCTGCTTTGCCGAAAGAAGCAGCAGACGCTTTTCGGCGTTTATTGTATCGGCAGTATTTTTTAAAATACGTGCCGCTTCGATTTCGGTATTTTTTAACAGCTCGGAACTTTCGGCGTCGGAGGTTTCTTTTGCCTGAAGCATAATTTTTTCCGTTTCTGCTTTCGCTTCCGCCTTTATAGCACTTATTTCCTCGTCGGCGCTTTTTAAAATACCGTTTACTATATCAGATAATCCGTTCAAGGCTGTTACCTCCTTTTGCCTTAACCGATTTTTATTGCCGTAATCGCGAGAATTGAAATAAGCAGCGATAAAATCGCGTATGTTTCAACCATTGCGGGGAAAAGCATAGCTTTACCGAATTGGTCGGGCTTTCTTGCTATTATTCCTATACCCGCCGCGGAGGTCTTACCCTGATATATGCCCGAAATAAGACCTACAATGCCTATAGGAAGGCAAGCGGCAAGAATTTCAAGTCCGACAGTTACGGAAACATCCGCTGCGTTTCCGCCGAGCAAGCCTATGTTTGAAAGTGTAATAAAGCCGACAAGCAAACCGTATATACCCTGTGTGCCGGGCAAAAGCTGCATAATAAGCACCTTTGCGAATTTCGACGGGTCCTCCGTGACAACGCCCGAAGCCGCCTGACCGGCGATACCTACACCTATTGCCGAACCCGCTCCCGCAAGAAACACCGCAACGGCAGCACCCAAAATTGCATAAACAAGACCCATAATAAAAAACTTCCTTTCGTCTTTATAATTTATATTTTTTCTTCAATATTAACATATTTTGTGTTTTCTTTGAACGGTGAAAATTTTCTTCCGCCACCTTCGTAAAACTTGCCGAAAAACTCGACATATTGCAGCCTGTTTGTATGGACATAAGCACCCAAAAGGTTTATTGCAAGATTAAACGTATGCCCGAATATAAACACAGCTGTAAACAGTATTAAGCCGAACACGCTTTTGCCCGCCATCGAGCCCATTTGGTTTATGACCGAGGCAATAACACCTGTCGCAAGCCCCAGAGCGAGAAGCCTTGAATACGAAAGCAAATCGCTGAGCCAGCTTGTTATATCATAAAGCCCGTACGCCCCTTTAGCAAGCCGTTTGCCTATATTTTTGGAAGGTCTTCCGGCAGTTAAAAGAATTATTACGGCTCCGACTGCCGCCATAATTTCCGCAATCAGACTTCCAAGCTTTCCGAGAGGCAGAGCCGCGCCCGAGAGAGAAGCGTATATTGAGCTTTTTAAAAGCATCAAAAGAAGCCCTGTAAGCAATAAAAACCATGAAACAACGTCAAAGAAAAAGGCTTTAAAATCCTTTTGTTTAATCAGTGTAAAGCCTTTTATACCAAGCCCGGTGAAAAGATGGATAAGTCCAAACAGCATGGAATATAAAAGGAGCTTCATAGGGTTGTTAATCGGCACAAACCAAAGCGCGGGAATAATCGGTTTATCTGCTGTTCTTCCGAGAAATACACGGGAAATCACATCCGGCGCATCTCCAAAATATCCGCCGAACAAAATCCCCCAGAAAAGTGTTGACAAACCGCAGTACATAAACATACGCACGGATTTTTTCATTGAATTTTCCATTGCGGGAAATTTCTTTAACATAAAGAAGCACGCAAGAGATATTATCAGCCCGTACGCGGCGTCGGACAGCATAAGTCCGAACAGAAAAATGTAAAACACCGACATTATAGCCGTAGGGTCAATCTCACCTTTTTTCGGAAGCCCGAACGATTCGAGCACTCCTTCAAAAGAGGAAGGTATTTTGCTGTTTTTTAGCAGTACGGGAGCGTCGCTTGCAGCTTCTTCCTCAACCACTGCTCCATACTTTTCCGACATAACGGAGCAAACCTTTGCCGTCTCATACGCGGGAATATATCCGCTTAAAAAGAAGGTTTTTTCGGATTGCGGAACGTTGTCTAAAACACGGTATTTTTCAGCTCTTATTCTGTAATAATCCGAAAGTATGCAAAAGGCGTTTCTTCTTCCCGCATAGGTTGCGATTTCCGCGTTTTTGCTTTCAATTTCATTATTTAGAGATTGTATTTCGTTTTCAAGCTCGTTTTTATATTCGGAAGGAAGCCCTTTAAAGCTCAGCGGCGGCAAAGCAAAGCCGATTTTTCTTAAATTATCCTTGACCTTTGCCGCTGTTGCCATATCGGAAATTACACCTATATAGCGGTTGTTTTTATCCTTTGAAATTTCTTTAAAATCCGCTTTTAAATCAGTCAGTGCGGAGAAAATGATTTCATCTGTTTCGGCGGCAGGTAAGCTGCCGAAAAAAACCGCGGTTGTTTTTGTACCTTTTATATTAAAAGGTACGTCGAGAGGCAGCCACGGAGACAGCGCTTCAATATCGCTCTCAAGCTTTAAAATTTTCCCACGGCAGGCGCTTATTTCATTTTTGAGAGATATAACGGCGGAACATTCGTTTACAAGCTGCTTCCTGTCCGCAATTATTTTTTCATATTCTTTACGTGTTATAAATTTCTTGCCTGCAAGTGAGGAAAACGCAGGTTTTTTTATATCGCAAAATTCGTCAAGCGTTTCAATTGCGAGGTCGGCGTTTGACGCGTTTCTCTCAAAGATAGCGTGTCTTCCCGCAGTATCCTTTTTTTTGAGGTCTTCGTCCTCAAAAGGCGTAAAATCAAGCTCTGCCGCACCGCTACTCTGGAGAAATTCAAGAATTTGCTTTCTGCTGCTTTGCGGCGCGCAAAGATTTATATGCTTCATTTCGGTTACAGCCACGTTTGCTCCTTCCTTTCAGTATATTCCTAAAATATCAAAATAAAGTATTCATAACAAGGGCGTCAATATCAGCCTGTTTTTCGGACGCTGCCGCCTTTAATTTTTCAGCTTCCGCATTTGCCTGCGTAAGCGCTTCGGATATAGCTTTTTCACGCTCTTTTTCGGCGGATTTAAGGCGATTTTCGGCGGCTTCTTTTGCCTTGACGCGGGCACTGTTTATATAATTTTCGGCTTCTTCGGCAGCTTTTTCAAGATTTGCCGAAGCTTCAAGCTTTGCCTGTTTTATTTTTTCTTCCGCGTCAGATTCGGCTTTTTTTACCTCGTCAATCATTTCTTTAAGCATTATTTTTCGCCTCCGTTACTTTTTCATATTATTTTTTCTCTAAATTGCTTATATTATAGCATATTGTTAAAAAAAAGTCAATGGACAAACAAAATTTTTTTGTGTGGTTTTGAAAGTTTCACAGCATTTTGGTGTATTTAATATAATATATTAATAAAATATTTTTTTATCTGCAAAAATGAGGTGTTTCCCATGCGTATGTGTGACGCGCACTGTGATACAATGGTGAAAATAGATTTAGGTGAAAATTTTGATTTTTCGTTTGAAGAAGCGGCTTCCTGCGGCGGTTTCCTGCAAATTTTCGCCTGCTTTACGGAGGACGGCGAAAAAGACGCGTATTTTACGGCTATAAGAAAAATTAAAAGGTTTAACGATTTTTTAAAAACAAAGGAAAACTGTTTTCTTGCATATACCCCGTGCGCCGCGAAAAAAATAACGGATTCGGGCGGTCTTGCCGCGGTACTGTCACTTGAAAACTGCGCGTGCCTCGGAGATGAGCCTGAAAATCTTTATAAATTTTACAATCTCGGTGTAAGAGTAATTACATTAACGTGGAACGAATCAAACAGCTTTGCGAGCGGCTGCAACGAAAAAGGCGGTCTGACAAAAAGAGGAAAAGAGCTTCTCAGAATTGCGGGCAAGCTCGGCATTTTGGTTGATGTGTCGCATCTTAATGAGCAGGGATTTTATGAAGTCTTATCGGAGGGCGGCTGCAAAATTTTTGCT
>CACZTG010000091.1 GCA_902783995.1 uncultured Ruminococcus sp.
AAGATTTTCGTTTGACATAATATAGCGCGGCTCGCGGTTGGAATTGTCCGCCAGGTCGCTGCGGAAAATAAATTCTCTGTTGTTGGAATATATGTATTTTCCGCCCGGCGCGGGCGTGAAATTCAGCTCCGGAACATTCGCCGCAAGGCAGACAGAAGCGAAAAAAATTAAAAAAAGTGTAATAAAAAAAGTTTTTTTCATATTTCCTCCGGATTTCTTATGCGGCAGGTTTACATATACCGCACGGTGAATATTTTTTCGCCGCCTCATCGAAAGATAACGGGCTTAAGTTTTCGCTGTTTTTTATTGCAGGACAATCCTTCATATGATATTTTTTGCCGCTTTTTGTTACATAAACAACTGTTTTCTGTGTTTCAGAATCGGTTTCGTTTGTTAAATTATCGGCTTCCGTTTTCACGTCAAGACTTTCGCCGTCAGAGAAAACCGTAATTGTCCCCGAAATATCGGTACGGTAAATTTCACTTCCGTAAAGCTTAAGACGGGAAAGTATTATATTATCGGGCAAATTATAGGCATTGTTTTCTCCCACGCTTATAACCGATACCGAAGGGTTGACTTTTGCGAGGAAGGCGGGCGAGGTTGATGTTGTTGAACCATGATGACCGACCTTTAAAACATCAGCTTTAATGTCAAGCTGCCTGTTGCCGGCCATTTCTTTTTCGGAAACGGTTTCCGCGTCACCGGTTAAAAGGAAACGTCTGCTGCCGTAGGTTATCATAACAACCGCCGAAAAATCGTTTATACTTTTATAATCATCTTTTTTGGGAGCCAAAAATTTCACGGAAAAATTCTCGCTTTCGGTAACGGTAACTCCGGCTTTCGCGGTAGTTATTCCGGCGTTTCTGTTGTTGATTTCTGTAATTAAATTTTGAAAAATCCGCGTATTTTGCGAAATGTAGGGCATATAATATTTTTTCGCGCCTATTTCTTTTATTACAAACGGTAAGCCGCCTATATGGTCGGAATGCGGATGTGTGGCAATAAGATAATCAACAGAGCCTGAAGAATTTGCTCTTAAATAATTTGCAATCATTTTGCCGTTTTCGACATTTCCGCCGTCAATAAGCATTGTTTCTCCGTTGGGTAAGATAATAAATATGCTGTCGCCCTGACCGACATCAAGAAAATGCAGCGACATAACAGGGCTGTCGCCGCGGCTTATTATAACAGCCGGCTTTTCGGGATTGTAACGGACGTTATATCCGAGGTTTTCCACAATAAACCTAAGCGGAAGAAAGGTTATTCCGTTCTCTGCTTTTGGGGTAGCGTCAAGCGTAAACACATTATCGTTGATATAAGCTGTTTTGCTGCCTATGTGCAAAAGAATATTAATATCATCTTTTTTTATTGTGATTTGTTTTAGCTCGCCGTCCCAATAAACTGCGGCACCGAGAGCTTCCGAAACAGCTCTTGCGGGAGCAAGCAGCCTGCCGTCCGAATTTATCGGCAAAACATCGGTTTCTAAATATTTTCCGTCAATATAAACCGATATTTCTTCATTTTCGGCAAATACAGTAAGACCAGCGCCGAATATGAGCAATATGGAAATAAAAAACGATAACAGCCGTTTATTCATATATTTTGCCTCGTTTAAAATATTTTTTTCATAAATATATTTTACCATTATTTATTTTAAAAGTCAATGGCGCGGATATATTTTTTAAAGAAGTATTTCGGTTATAACCAAAAATTTTTATTTGTTTTTAAATTTATTCTTTACAATAAAGCTTTTTTGTTGTAAAATATATATCGGAGGCTGAAAAACAATGAAGGAAAAAATCCGTTTGTTTGCGAAATCTCTTAATATTACCGAATTTGGGGTGGCATTAAATGCCGCAAATAAAACCGTTCTTGTGTTTTTGTTTCCCTACTTCTGCGGCAACCCGAAAGGAAATATATCACTTTACGCGAGAAGCCCGGATTATCATTTGATTGTAAGAAAATATCTTGAAAAAATTGCCGGATATATTAAAAGTCTTGCAATAAATATTTCCTGTGAAATATACTGCGACAACAATTCTCTTGGCGAAAGGGAGCTTGCATACACGGCGGGGCTTGGGTTTTACGGAAGCAATCGTATGCTTATTAACCCGACATACGGCTCATATTTTTTTATAGGCTGCGTTATATGTGACGGGCTGGAACTTAAAGCAGACACACCGCTTAACAAAAAATGCCTCGGCTGCGGAATGTGTATAAAAAATTGTCCCGGCGGCGCACTGAGTGAAAACGGTTTTGATATAACAAAATGCGCAAGCGAGCTATCTCAAAAAAAGGGTGAGCTTACCGAAGCAGAAAAACAAATTATTTTAAAAAGCGGGTTTTTATGGGGCTGTGATATATGCCAGAATGTATGTCCTCACAACAAAAACGTCAAAACCACACCAATTGCCGACTTTAAAGAAAACCTTATTTTTTCGCTTCCCGAAGATGATATTGTCAGTCTTTCCGGACGCGCGTTTTTAAAAAAATACACGGGCAGAGCTTTTACATGGCGCGGAAAAAGTGTGCTTTTAAGAAATATAAAAATAAATGAAGAAAGAAAGGATAGCTAAATATGGAGATTAAAATAACAACACCTCTTACAAAGGATAAGGTACGCTCACTTAAAGCCGGAGATAACGTGCTTTTAAGCGGTATAATATACACGGCGCGTGACGCCGCCCATAAAAAGATATGTGAAGCAATATCAAAACGTGAAGAGCTTCCCTTTGATTTGAAGGACAGTGTTATATATTATGTCGGTCCCTGTCCCGCGAAGCCCGGTGAGATTATCGGCTCATGCGGTCCCACAACAAGCGGACGTATGGACGCTTACGCGCCCACGCTTATTTCACTCGGTGAAACAGGTATGATAGGAAAAGGTGAACGCTCGCAGGAGGTTTACGCTGCGATGCGTACTTACGGCGCTGTGTATTTCGGAGCAATAGGCGGCTGCGGCGCTTTAATCGCGAGCTGCGTAAAAAGCGTTAAAGAAATTGCTTATCCCGAGCTTTTGAGCGAATCCGTAAAACAGCTTGAGGTTGAGGATTTTCCTCTTGTGGTTATTGCGGATTGTTTCGGAAACTCTCTTTACAAAAAAGTTTAGAGCTAAAAATTATGAGGTTATTTCTTCTATTAGTTTTTCAAGCCCATATTCGTCACCGGTAAAAATACCTTTTTTAAATTCTGCCGCAAGCTTGTCCGGCATATCAAAAACATTTGCGTTTTCTATGTTTTTTTCAAAAAATTCGCCATCTTCCGTAATCCGGTAAACATTAATGTTTTTACCTTCCATACGAATAATATAGCCGTCCGCTGCTTCGGGAGCGGCAATATTTATATGCTGTGACGCTATATTTCCGACAATTATGCCTGCCGCAAAAAAGCATAATGCTTTTGCCAGATCTTTTTTCACTTATAAATCATCTCCTTTTTTAGCTAATATTTACATATTAAAAAAAAATATACTTTTTAGAAAATAAAAATAACGGATTGTGCATTTTATAACAGCCAGTAAAGCGGATAATTTTATGTTTTGACACAAATATGTGATAAAGATAAGCAAAGCGTTTGATGTTATGCTTATATTGAAAAAAGCAACTGATATGCCTTTTTTTATCAGGAATATCAGCAATTTTAAAAAGTTATTATAAAAGTAAACCCCCGCCTCTATTGCACAAGTCCGTAAAAAAAGGACAATAGACAAAACGCCCCCTTTATGGTAGAATATAAACAACTACCATAGAGGGGGATTTCGTAT
>CACZTG010000092.1 GCA_902783995.1 uncultured Ruminococcus sp.
CCCGTACCTGTTTTCAGCGGAACGTTTGACGGAAACAATCATACCGTAAGCGGCGTCGTAAGCTATAAAAACGCTTCAAAAACAGGGCTTTTCAGAAATGTTTCAGCCGGCGCTGTAATTAAAAATCTTACAGTTGAAACCACTCTGATTCCCGGCGGAAGCAGTTCAAAAATAGGCGCTGTTGCCGGAATCAACAGCGGAACAATTACAAACTGCAAATTCAAAGGAGAAATAAAAGGTTTAAGCTATATAGGCGGCATCAGCGGACAAAACGAAGGCACAATTTCAGGTTGTACCTCGGAGGGCAGCATATACGGCAAACACTATGTCGGCGGTATTACGGGCAGGAATCTCGGTACAGTGGTAAGCTGCGTAAACAAAAGCAAGGTAAATACAAAAATCGAGAAAACAACCTTCGATATTGAAAATATTGACCTCAGTAATATTATATCAACGGAAAACACCGTTGAAATAACCGATATCGGCGGAATCAGCGGTTTTTCGTCCGGAATTACGGAAAGCTGTGAAAACAGGGGAACTGTGGGATATGTTCACGTCGGATACAACGTGGGAGGTATTGCGGGCAGGCAAAACGGGTATCTTTCGGGCTGTAAGAATTACGGCGAGGTTTACGGACGAAAAGATGTCGGCGGCATTGTCGGACAGCTTGAGCCGTTTACCGTGTTGCAATATTCCGAAAGCTCGGTGCTTTCTTTAAGCGATGACTTAAATACTCTTGAAAAAATGATTGATGAGCTTATAGGCGAGTCCGACTCAATGCGAAGCGGCGTTTCGGCAAGGCTGAGCGGCATAAAAACGCAGACGAACACGGCAATCGAGCTTACAGACACTCTTGTCGATATGGTAAACGGCAATCTTGAAACCAACGCGGATAATATTACCGATACAAGCGCGAAAATCACCTCTCTTATCGGCAGTGTTACGGATACCATGGGCAAATACGGATACATTGACGAAAACTCTGCCGAGACAGTAAATGATGTTGCGGGAGACCTTGTTAAAGCCGCCGATGAATATAACGACGCTATAAGCTCCGTTTCGGGTGAAGTAAACAGTCCGGGACTTAAAAAATCCGCCGACAAGCTTAAAGAAGCAACAAGGGATTTAAACGGCGCAGCCTCATCACTTCGCAGCTCCGCAAGAGATCTTAAAACCTTTATGGCAAATATTAACGCCGCAAGCAAAGCGATTGACAATATAAAAAAATCACTCGACAATATGATTAAGGGTGAGGACGAAGTAAGCAGCGCCGCGAAAGAAACCGCTTCGGAGCTTGCGAAAATCAGAGAAGGAATAGCAAGCGGCAAAATACCGGCAGGCAGCGATATTTCCGCGCTGGTTTCTTCTCTTGAAAAAACCTTTACTTCTGTCAGTGAAATTTCAGCGGGAACAAAAAGTGATTACGAACAGCTTAAAACCGCGTTTGAACAGCTTGCTTCCGCACTTAAAGCCATTGACGGCGGAGATATTGCTTCGGGAGTCGATAAGCTTGCCACGGCGGCGGGCTATGCTGCCGATTCCACAAGAAATCTGCGTGACGCGGTTAACAGTCTTGAAACAGCTTTTGACGGCTTCAATATTGACACAAAGGGTTTAACTCTTGACGACGCCGGAACCAAAATACAAAAAAATGCGGAAAGTATAACGGGCATCTTATTATCTCTCGGAAAAATGTTTGATGAACTGAACGGCAGTATTATTGAATTTAACGCAAATCCGATTATAAATATTGAAAGATTTCCTTCCGAAATGTACGAAACAAAAGACGCTTTATCGGGCAGTATTTCGGGAATAACCGATTCGTTTGAGGCGCTGAACAATTACGCAAGCGGAACTCTCGGAGGCATAGGAGGAACTCTCGGAAATGTAAACAATCAGCTTTTCAAGGTCCTCGACAGCCTATCCTCCGTTATTGAAAGCGCAACGACCGATGTTACGGAAAAAACAATTGATGACCTTACTATGGATATATCGGAAGAAGATACCGCGGCGCAGACAACAGGCAAAATAACCGGCTGTAAAAACGACGGCGATATTGACGGCGATATAAACGTCGGCGGAATTGTGGGCTCGCTTGCGATTGAGTATGATTTTGACCCCGAGGACGATATTTCACGTAACGGAAAACGCTCGTTTGATTTTATTTATAAAACAAGAGCCGTTGTAAGACAATGCCGCAACAGCGCGAATATTAAATCAAAAAAGAACTGTGTGGGCGGTATTGCCGGACAAATGAAGCTCGGCTGTATTATAAACTGCGCTTCGGGCGGATATATCGAGAGCAAAACGGGCGATTATGTCGGCGGTATTGCCGGTGACTGCAAAACCACAGTCAAAAACTGTACCGCAAGGGTTTCACTTTCGGGTGATGATTATGTCGGGGGAATTGCCGGAAACGCCAACCATATTTATGATTGCGGCTCGGTTGTAACGATAGATAAAAGTGATGAGTTTTCGGGCGGCATTGCCGGAAACACCGAAGGACTTTGCCGTTCAAATTTCTATGCCGGAAATGTTACCGGCGCTGTTGACGGCACAAGCTACAGCGGAATTGCCGAAGAAGGCAGCGTTGATTTTATTAAAGAAACCGAAAACGGAGACATTTTCGATAAATTTACCGCTAAATTTATAATAGACGGAAAAACCGTTAAGGAAATGAGCTTTGGCTATGGTGAAACCTTAAAAGATATACCTTCTATCCCCGAAAAAGAAGGATATTACGCCAAATGGGATACAGAAAGCTTTGAAAATCTGTCACGTGATATAACCGCAGTCGCGGTTTATGTTCCGTATGTCACTTCTGTCGAAACCGACAAAACCCGAAAATCAGGGCTTCCCGTCGCGTTATGCGAAGGGAAATATACCGAAGAAACGACCGCAAAAATAGAGAAAGAAAAAACAAAGCGGTTTTCGGGCAAGCGTGAGGAAAATTGGAAAGTTACCGTCTCAGACGCTCCGGACGGCGGTGAAATGACAATTCACTATCTTCCCTCCGATAATATGCGGTTTGAGCAGGCTGTATATGTGCTTAAAGACGGAAAATACGTAAGAACAAGCTGCAAAAAAGACGGTAAATATCTGGTATTCAAAGGAACAAAAGGAAGTACGGTTTTCGGTGTGTCTCCCGCCGGAGTAAAGCCCGGCAAGCTTACCTTTATTATAATAATTATTTTAATTTTTTCATCGGTTTTGAAAGTCGGAAAAAAAGTTAAAAATAAAGAAAAAACACCTGTTTAAATTATTTAAAAGAGGTCCTGCAAAAATGCAGGACCTCGCAATATTCAGCCTATTTTTCAAGCCTGTTTTTTATCCGCAGTAACGGCTTTGATTACAAACAAGGTCACAAGCATAAGTACGACCGCTATCGGAAGACAAATCCAAACGTTTTGTACAAAGCCTGAAATTATGTACGAAACAAACGAAACTGCCGCAACCGTAATCGCGTAGGGAAGCTGAGTCGAAACGTGATTTATATGGTTACACTGTCCGCCGGCTGATGACATAATTGTCGTATCCGAAATCGGAGAACAATGGTCGCCGCAAACCGCGCCCGCAAGACAAGCCGACATACCGATTATGAAAAGCGGATTTTCGGGCGGGAACATAGCTGTAACAATCGGAATAAGGATACCGAATGTTCCCCAGGAAGTACCTGTCGCGAAAGAAAGAAGGCACGCAACAAGGAATATAACAGCCGGAAGGAAGCTCGCAAGTCCGGCAGCGGCATTCTGCATAACACCGTCAACATAATCGGCAGCGCCGAGAAGCCCTGTCATATTTTTAAGCGTTGTCGCAAAGGTAAGAATGAGTATTGCGGGTACCATTGCGTTAAAGCCTTTCGGAATACATTCCATAGCTTCTTTAAAGCTTACAACCCTTCTTGCAACAAGATAAATGATTGTGAGTACAAGAGCGATAAGAGCGCCCCAGGGAAGACCTACAGTCGCGTCCGTATCACTGAAAGCATCTACAAAGCTTGCTCCGTCAAAGAAACCGCCGTTATAGATAAGCGCTATAACGCAAACAATGATAAGAACAAGTATCGGAAGAACAAGGTCAATAACCTTACCCTTTGAGGACGGCGCTTCATCGGGTACTTCAGCTTTATCGCCGCAGGTGTAAAGGTCGCCTTTGTTTTTAGCGTTCTGTTCATGGAGCTTCATCGGACCGTAATCAAACTGCATAAGAGATATTGCAATTACAAAAACAAGTGTAAGAAGCGAGTAAAAATTGAACGGAATTGCTTTTATGAAAAGCGCGATACCCTTTCCTTCGGGCGCGTAGCTTGAAACAGCCGCAGCCCATGAAGAAATGGGAGCTATCATACAAATTGGAGCGGCTGTTGCGTCAATTAAAAACGCCAGCTTTGCTCTTGAAATTTTATGACTGTCCGTTACGGGACGCATTACAGAGCCCACTGTAAGACAGTTGAAATAGTCGTCAATAAAAATAAGAACACCGAGAACAAAGGTTGCAAGCATAGCGCCCGGTCTTGTTTTGATGTTTTTCTTTGCCCATTTACCAAAAGCAGCGCTTCCGCCCGCTTTATTTACAAGAGCAACGATTGTGCCGAGAATAACAAGGAAAATAAAAATACCCGCAGTATCCGCAACCGCCGCCATAAGTCCGTCCTCAACAAGCTTATCCATTGCGGAAACGGGAGCAAAATCAGCCGCGAAAAGCGCACCTACAACAATACCCACAAAAAGAGAAGAATAAACTTCTTTTGTGATAAGCGCAAGCCCGATTGCTATAATCGGCGGAATAAGTGCCCAGAAGGTCGCGTACATTTTCGGCGCTTCTGCTTCACCTTCGGCAAAGCAGCAGAGCGTCATTGCCAGCATAAATACGGCTGTAAGAACGGTTACGACGTTAAACGTCTTTTTGAAGTTTTTCATACAAAACTCTCCTTAAACATAATTTTATTATAAAAAGTCACAGCATGCACTACTGCAAACCGTGACTTTATGAAGCACAATTTTGTCTGCAATAGCTCTCCACTAAAAAAGTGACAGTGTAATACATATTCTGCATTACCCCGACAAACGGCTCCCCGGGCAAAAAACCGCGTCTCGGCACTCTCCCCTTTCACCGCCCCCGTTTGCCCGTAAAAAAGCGGTTACTGATGAATCGTGCGCCTCTGATTGCGATGACTTTTTACTTAATTATATTATCATATTTGTTTTTACAATTCAACCGTCATTTTTTACAAAAATTTACCGTATTTTTTTAATATATTATAACATATATGTGTATTTTACCCTTGACAAACAAAAAAAATTGTGCTATAATAGAAGGGAATTAACAAGCAGAAGTTTTCGCTTCTCGCCTGCCGATCATAAAAGCGGAGGGCAAATACTTTTTAAATGTTACAGTGTTGCTGTAATGTTTTTGGTATTTTGAGGCGGAAATATATCCGGCTCAATTTTTTTTGGAGGTGTTAAACATAGCAAAGGAGCTTTTAATTAACGATGAAATAAAACACAAGGAAATCAGGGTTGTTGACAGCGACGGCAGTCAGCTCGGTATTCTGCCGCTTAAAGAAGCTGTGCGTATTGCGGACGAAAAAAACCTTGACCTTGTTGAAATCGCTCCGCAGGCGGTTCCGCCCGTATGCAAAATTATGGATTACGGAAAGTACAGGTTTGACCGTGCAAAACGCGAAAAGGAAACCCGTAAAAACCAAAAAGTGGTAAGCATTAAAGAAGTAAGGCTTACCCCGTCAATTGATGTCGGAGATTTTGAAACGAAGGTAAGACAAGCCAAAAAATTTATTGCCGCAGGCGACAAGGTTAAGGTATCGCTTCGTTTCAGAGGTCGTGAGCTTGCGCACACCGAAATCGGTGCTCCGCTGCTTGATAAATTTGCCGCCAATTTTGAAAATGAAGCAAATGTTGACAAGCAAGCGAAAATGGAAGGAAGAAGCATGGTAATGTTTCTTACCCCGAAACAATAGGTTTATGATTTACAGAATACAGAATTGTTTTCTGAAACTCAAATAATAAACAATTTTCTGAGAGGAGAGAAAAGTATGCCAAAAATAAAGACACACAGAGGCGCTGCCAAGAGATTTAATCTCACCAAAAACGGTAAAGTAAAAAAGAATCACGCCGGAAGACGTCATATTCTTACAAAGAAAACCACAAAGAGAAAACGCGGTCTCAGAAAGCAGAGCTATGCGGTTCCCGCAAACGCAGCCGTAATTAAAAAGTTAATTCCGTATAAATAAACATAGGAGGTTGAGATTAAATGGCCAGAGTTAAAGGCGCGGTTACAACAAGAAGAAGACATAAAAAAATATTAAAGCTTGCCAAAGGTTATTTCGGCGGCAAATCCAAACTTTTCAGAACAGCCAACGAAGCTGTAATGAAATCGCTTGTATATTCATATATAGGACGCAAACAGAAAAAAAGAAATTTCAGAAGGCTTTGGATAACTCGTATAAGCGCAGCCGCAAAAATAAACGGTATGAATTATTCAACGTTTATGCACGGTCTTAAAAATTCGGGTATTACGCTTAACAGAAAAGCTATTTCCGAAATGGCAATAAACGACCCGGCGGCTTTCGCGGCACTTGCGGAAGCGGCTAAAAAAGCCCTTTAAACAGCTTAAATACAAAAAGCCTGCAATGACGAATAAAAACATCGTTGCAGGTTTTTATGTGTTTGCGTGAGTGGAAACGACACAAAAACATTATTTTTCCCTTGACATTTTTGTTAAAATGCAGTATAATGTTTAAGTCATATAAATCAATTAATACGGAGAGGTATCGAAGTGGTCATAACGGACGTGACTCGAAATCACGATACCCCCTGAGGGCCGTGGGTTCGAATCCCACCCTCTCCGCCATGAAAACGACAGTATTCTATCGAATACTGTCGTTTTCAGCTAAATCCGTCCTCACGGACGGAATAAATCTGCTTCGCAGGTGAAATCACAACGCGGCGAAATCGCCTGACGGCGGTGAAAAGACGGATTTAATTTCACCAAAGCCGCAAGGCTTTGATTTCATCCAAACTTGTTTGGATTTCACCGTGAGTGAAACGAACGATTTCATTAAAATAATTGCATCCAAACCGTTCGGCTTTTCCGCGTCGGAGCAAACTTCATTTACTCCGATTTTTTATGCAGAAAAACGTCCGCCCGCCTCCTTGCTCCTCCTTTTCCGAGAAAGGTCACGGCAAGTCGCGTTTGCTCACTTGTAAACGCGTCCGCAATATATTTTTTATAAAACCATTTACAAAATCATCAAAATATGTTATAATAAAACCAATGAATAAAAATTCGGTGTTGCCGCAAGGAAGGTTTTATTGTTACACTGTTTTGCGGCACGCTGCGCCGCTGCATATATGTTATAATAACATTGTTGTTAAAAACGGTGTGCCTGCATAATTTCCGATACGGCATTCATACTATTCTGAAAGGTTGTGTAATCTGTGAAAAAAGAAATATTGTTTCCTTACGGAAAAGAAAAATTGAGCTATACATTTGATGAAAAAGAGCTTTCCGGAATTTTGACATCTTCAATAGAAGAATACAAACCGGAATTTGACGAAACCACGCTCGTAAGGAAAGCCTTGGAAGAGCCGGTGGGTTCGGCAAGATTGTCTGAACTTGCAAAGGGGAAAAATAATATTGTTATTATAGCCAGTGACCATACCCGACCTGTCCCGAGTAAAATTATTATGCCATTAATGCTGGCGGAAATAAGAAAAGGCAACCCCGGCGCGAAAATTACAATTCTTATTGCAACCGGCTGTCACAGGGGAACAACCAAAGAAGAGCTGGTTTCAAAATTTGGTGCGGATATTGTGGAAAAAGAGAATATATATATTCATGATTGCGATGAAAAAGAAAAGCTTGTAAATATAGGCACTTTGCCGTCGGGCGGGGTTTGTGAAATCAACTCTTTAGCTTATGAGGCTGACCTTTTGGTTTCCGAAGGATTTATTGAGCCTCATTTCTTCGCAGGCTTTTCCGGCGGAAGGAAGAGCGTGCTACCGGGTATAGCGGGACGCGGCACTGTACTCGCAAATCACTGCTCGGAGTTTATAGACAGTAATAATGCACGCACAGGCGTTTTGGAAAATAATCCCATACATGAAGATATGTTATGGGCAGCGAAAACGGCAAAGCTTAAATTTATCGTTAACGTAGTTTTAAACTCTGAAAAAAAAGTGATTTACGCGGTTGCCGGCGATTTGGAGAAGGCGCATAAAAAAGGAACGGATTTTTTATCCGCTCAATGCGGCGCGAAGGCGGTATATTCGGATATTGTTATCTCTACAAACGGCGGATATCCTTTGGACCAGAATGTATATCAATCGGTAAAGGGAATGACGGCAGCCGAAGCGACCGTCAAACAAGACGGGGTTATTATTATGCTCGCGTCATCCTCCGACGGTACGGGCGGCGACTATTTTTACCACCAGATTGCGGATGAAGAAGATATAAACAAAACGATGAATATGATTTTAAAGCGCGGGCGCAGCGAAACAGTGCCCGACCAATGGGAAGCGCAAATTCTGCTCAGAATTCTCATGCGGGCAAGAGTTATTTATATTTCGGAAATGCAGGACGATATGGTAGAAAAAATGCATATGATACCGGCTCATTCAATTGACGAGGCAATTAAAAAGGCAAAGGAGCTTTTGAGTAAAGAAGATGTAACAATAACCGCTATACCCGATGGTATATCGGTAGTTGTACATAATTAAATTCAAAATGCAAAAGCAAAATTAAAAATTCATTTTGCATTCTGCATTCTGCATTATGCATTTCCCTGCTGCCGGCTTAATTTCGCCGCTTCTGTAAACAAGGCGTCCGAAAGTCTGTTTAAAAATATAAAAACATTCTCGCAGTTTTTAATCCCGCTTTCGTTTGCGTAAGCCACAAAATGACGTTCCGCCCTTCTTGCCACGGTACGCGCAAAGTTCAGACGGGCGGAAAGCTCATTTTCGCCAAAAGTTAAAAACCCATTAAAATCAAAGTCGTTGTCGGAATAAAAATTTTCCGCTTCATTTAAAGAAAGATAATATTTTTCATCTCCGCCCGACGCGATAAACGACATTATATTAATAAGAAGCTTCTGGATTTTATCAATAAAATCTTTGTTTCCGCCTGCAGCGCGGCACAACGCGACAGCGGCGGAAAGCTCGTCAATATCGCCGAGAACCTCGAAGCGCATATCGCTTTTTGGCAAAGGTTTTCCGTCCGCAAGGGAAGAAAAACCGAAATCACCGTTTCCTGTACTTATTTTCATAATAATCTCCATTCCGCCGCTCCGCGTCGGCACAAACATTAATTAAATATTCTCTTATCGGCGGAGCAGAGGAATGATAAGAGATTACCCCCGCCTATGTGCGTTTCCGAACGAAAGTGAGGGAAAATTCGCACGGGCAATAAATTTTGCCGGAGGCTAACGTGAAAGGAACTTTCACGTTAGCAAATCCTTTTTATTCCTATAATAATTATTGTGTTTTTAATCGTTCCTGCAATGCCGTGCGTAAAATTTCCGAAAAGTTAAAGCCCGCTTTTTCACCCATAACATTAAGGTAATTCGGAATCGTGCAATTTCTTTTTACCATTCTGTTATCTTCTATTCGCCTGTAATAATCAAAATCAACATCAACAAAAGTTTCAAGCGTATTCGGTTTTTGGGGCAGCAAATCATAAGACGGCAGCGGAATGGTTTTTCCTATATCTTCTAACGATATACCGGTTAATCCAATCGCCTCCCTTGCCATTTCAATACAATTTTCTATGTCTGTTCCCTGTGTGTGTATATCAAAATCGGGGACATAAACAACAAAAGTATTTTTATCAATAATAATAGGATATGCTTTTTTCATAAAATACCACTCCTTATTTTAAATTGTGTTTTTTAATAATAGCCTTTGCAAAGCTCTCTTTAATTTCTCTGTGTCTCGGCAACGGTTCAACTTCTTTTCCGTTTGTTAATATAGTATGATTTGCACCCTCTCGTAATATTCGCCAGCCGGCTTTTTCAAACATTTTTAATAAAACTTGTCTTTTCATCTGTTCACCGCCCTTAAATACATTATACGCATTTTTGTGCGCATTGTCAATACTTTTTAAAAATTTTTAAACAAAAATTTTGTTGCAAACATAGGATAATTAAATTGAAAATTGAAAATGGAAAATTCAAAATTAATTCTGCACTTTCCGCTTTCCTTTTATATTTTACCTCTTTTTCGCCGAAAAAGCAATAAAAACGTGAAAAATAAAAAACAAAACATAAATATGATACATACTACGGGAAGCGTTAAGATATTTTTAGACAAAAGTAACAAAAACACAGACTATAATTTTACGTTTTAATCATTGACACCTTAAAACTTTTGTGATATAATAACAGTAATATGATACCGTGGAAAATATTTCTGACTTGTTTGGTTATACGGAGCTTTTTCCACGAAAAAACAGTAAAAAATTTAAGGAGGGTATTTCATGAGAAAAACAATCAAAAGAAGCCTCAGCGTGCTTTTAGCGTGCTTAATGATAATGAGCATAGCATCAGTAGCTTTGGCGGACGGCACCGCTGCAATTGTGGTCGGCACAGCCACAGGTGAAGCCGGAGACAGCGTAGCGGTTGATGTTACCTTAACAGGTAGCGGAATCACAAACGGTGTATTTAAAGTTACATATAACACAAGTACACTGACATATGTAAGCGCATCATCATTGGTTGACGCAGAAGTTGCGGAAATTTCTGCCGGCACATTATCTATTGCGTTTGCAAAAACAACAGCAGTTTCGGGTACAATAGCAACACTTAACTTTACTATTGCGGCAGGCGCTTCTGCGGGTACTGTTGCAATAACACCGAGCTTTGCTGCAGCTGACGCGGCTCATTATCTTGACGCTGACGCACTGTACGTAGATGATACGCCTATAGAGGCAGCATCGGTTACACTTACAGCAGGTTCTGTAACGGTTGAGGAAGCTACACCGGCATTTACAAGAGGCGATGTAAACGGTGACGGATATGTTGATTCTGACGATGCAGTTTATTTATTGAATTACACACTGTTCGGAGGTACAGATTATCCGTTAGTTGGTAATAATGATGTTGATGTAAACGGAGATGGATATGTTGATTCTGACGATGCAGTTTATCTGTTGAATTATACATTGTTTGGTGCAGAGGATTATCCGTTATTATAAGTCATTAAAAATTTAATTTAAAAATTTAAAAAAGGGGATTAAAAAAATGAAAAAATTATTAAGTGTTCTGTTAATAGTATTTATATTGACAGTATCATTTGCAAACATGGTTATGGCTGCAACTGTTAATTTCACACTTGCCATTGAGGATGATCTTGAAGAAGTCAATGTTGGCGATGAGATTATACTTACCTTAACTAATGGTGCGAAGTTGTCAGACATAAAGTCAATTGGATTTAACCACTTTACATTTAATGATAACTTTCAGTTATTAAGTACTGCTGAGTCAGAAACATATGAAGGTTATTCTACAGACCTTTCGGTGCCTCAGATGGCTGCCAGTTGGATGGTAAATGTGAATGTAGATAAAACACCATATGGTGATACAGGTTTTGCATATAAACCTGAGGGTAATGCAACTATTAGTAAGGGCAAGTTGACATGTACATACGTTTTAAAAGCAACCACACCGGGTGAGGTAACAATAACGTGTGACGTTGTGGCAACGACAAAGCCTGCTGGTAGCGAAGCATCCGCACACCCTGATACATTTACTGTAGAACCTGTAACAATTACAGTTAAAGGTTCTGAACCTCCCGCTCCCACAACCTACACATTAACATATGATGCAGGCGCAGGTTCCGGCGCTCCGGCAGCTGAAACAGGTATTACAGCAGGCACAGAAATCAGCCTTGCAGGTAAATCCGCTACAGCTCCCGCAGGTAAGGTATTTGCAGGTTGGACAGCAAACGGAACAGATATTATAACAAGCATCGTTGTAAATGACAACGTAACTCTTACAGCAGTTTACGAAGATGAGCCTGCAGCAGAAAAATTACTTAAGGGTGTTATCACACGTCAGGCAGATTCTGTAACTATTACCGATGATACAATTACCGTAAACTATGACCTTAAACAGAACAAGGTACAGTCCGGTTATGTAATGTTCGCTCCTTCTGTTGAGGACGGCACAGAGGTTGACGTTGGCGGATTTGATTATCGTTCTAAGTTTGCTACAACCGAATATACATTGTCAGCAACAAGCGCTACAGGTATTGACCTTACAGCTGAAACAGGCAAGGATCCGGTTGATGCTTATTCTGTTTTGAAACAGGCTGCAAATTCACAGAGCTTCACAATGACTCTTACAAAAGGTGAAGAGGTTGAAACCTATACAGTTAATCTTGTAATAGCAGACAAAGCTACAACAGCCGGAAGCTTTGGTATAACCGCAGCTGATATTGTAACATATCGTGCAACTGACATTGTTGATGTTTCGGGTAATGTAATTAATCTTACAACTAAGAATAAGTACAATTATAACACACTTGCAATAAAGGCAGACGGTCTTAAGCTTGGTCCTGTTAACGGCAGACAAAGACCTGCAATAGAAGTTGTTAACGGCGACGCAGAAATTAAGAGCGTAGGCGGCGGCGACGGTAATTACAGTGCTGCTATCCTGTTCTACTATGGCGCAAACAGAAGCTATACATTGAAGCTTTACGGCGGCGATGATTGCTTGTCATATGAAGAATATACTCTTAATATAAC
>CACZTG010000093.1 GCA_902783995.1 uncultured Ruminococcus sp.
CAATTAAATAGAAAATCAAAAAAATGTATTTTCTTATATAATAATAAGAAAATTGCTTGCGTTAGACCGAGTTTGTCAGCGCTCTGGAGACTGTTGCATAACGCAATAGTCTCGTTTTTTATATATGTAAACCCACGGATAATGATATGTATCCCAATAATCAGGCACTTTTTGATACATCATTGTATAGGGAATAAATATTATACCCTTACTATAAACTATTGCATTTTATTAAATATATTGCAATTTTTTAAAAATAATAAATGCGCAATCATTCCGAAAATATAAATATTGTTTTTTTTTGAATTGTGTGTTAATATAAAATCGTAGAACAAAGTATTAATGCTTTGCCTGTTTTGACTTATCCGGTCCGAACAGGTTTCAGTCATTGATATTTCGTTGTTTTTTACATTATCGGTTTTGATGGGTTTTGCTCGCCCTCAACCTCTGCGGCATGATTTAAAGTCATATTTTTAAATTCACAGAAATTTATCTTGTACAAATTTCTGTTCGGATTTGATACGTCAAGTTAAAAATATTATGAAAGGCATAAGTGTTTGTAATGAGAGAAGAAAGAAAAGAAAAAGTTAAGCAAAAAAATCATGGCTTTGCGCTGTACTGGAAAAATATGAGCGCTTATTATATGATGCTTATTCCGGGACTTATTTTGATATTTATTTTCAGATTTTGTCCGCTTTACGGAATGCTTGTGGCATTTAAAGACTACGATATGTTCAGGGGCTTTGCGGAAAGTCCGTGGGTGGGGCTTAAGTGGTTTAAAATTTTGTTTAAATCGAGAGATTTCCTTAATATACTTCGGAACACTTTGGCAATAAGCTTTCTTGACCTTATTTTTGTTTTTTTCGGGTCGATACTTTTTGCTATATTGATTAATGAAATCAGGAGTAAAAAATATAAAAGAGTTGTACAGACTATTTCATATTTGCCTCATTTTCTTTCGTGGGTTGTTGTAGGCGGACTTATAATTCAGCTTCTTTCCTCGGACAGCTTTCTTGTAAGAAGCGTATCGAAAATGCTTGGCACAGCACCTGCAAACATACTTCTTAATCAGAAATATTTTTTCCCTGTTGTGGTAGTGGGAGAAATGTGGAAAAGCATAGGCTGGGGAACAATTTTGTTCCTTGCCGCAATGTCAGGAATTTCTCCCGAACTTTATGAGGCTGCTCGTATCGACGGAGCGGGCAAATTCAGGCAGATAATTCATATAACTTTGCCCGGCATAAAATTCATCATGGTAATACAGCTTCTTATGAGGATAGGCAGTATAATGAACGTCGGCTTTGAAAAGGTTTTCGTTTTACAGAACAGTATGATTTTAGATGTTGCCGAGGTTTTCAGTACATACAATTATAAAGTGGGAATAGGACAATGGAATATGAGCTTTTCGACAGCGCTTTCATTCTTTGAGTCACTTACAAACTTCATACTTGTGTTTGTTTTTGACAGAATAGCAAAGCTGCTCGGAGAAGAAGGCTTAATGTAGGAAAGGCGGTGAAGGCTTATGAACAGAATGACCAAATCGGAACGTATATTTAATATTTTAAATAACATTTTTATGGGACTTATAATTATTATAATGGTTTATCCTTTATTAAATCAGATTGCAATTTCTTTAAGCAGCGATTCCGCCATACTTGCAGGAAAGGTAAATCTGATTCCCAAAGGACTGACGCTTGTTGCGTATAAAGACGTTGTTATGGATAAGAGCTTTGTCGGTGCTTTTAAAAATACACTGATTTACACATTAATATGTACATTTATTCAGATTGTGTTTACAATGACCTTTGCGTATCCGCTTTCAAAAAAAGCGTTAAAGGGAAGAGGCGTAATAATGACAATACTTGTCTTTTCGATGATGTTTGGAACAGGCGGTCTTATACCCAACTATCTGCTTATTAAAAACCTTCATCTGGTAAATACATACTGGGCATTAATGCTGCCGGGCGCAATTAATATCTGGAATGTAATTGTTTTTAAAAGCTTTTTCCAGCAAATACCCGAAAGCCTTGAAGAGGCGGGGAAGATTGACGGCGCGGGAGTGTGGACAATTTTTTTAAGAATAGTTCTACCGCTTTCCAAGCCGGTAATAGCGGCGCTGACCTTGTTTACGGCAATAGCGGCATGGAGTACTTTTTTCCAGGCGCTGATTTATGTGACATCTCCCGAAAAGAAGCTTTTACAGGTTTATCTTAACGATATTTTGCAGGCAAATATTATTCCTGCGTCGCAGCAAACGGATTTTTTGGTTGACGCGGCCGCAAATCTTGAAAGAACAAACGGTGACGCGCTGAAAGCGGCGTGTCTTATATGTACAATGCTTCCTGTTACGCTGATATATCCGTTTGTACAAAAGTATTTTATGGCGGGTCTTATGATAGGCTCCGTTAAAGGATAATTAAAAAAATTTTAAGTACAGAGAAAGGATTTTTTATTATGAAAAAAAGAGTTATTGCATTAATTACTGCGGCGATTATGGTATTACCTTTTGCAGGCTGCGGAGAAAAAAAGCAGAGTAACGGTTCTGACGATTTTAACAATGCTCCCGTTGTTCGTTTTGCTGTAAGAAATGCTTATGAAAAAGCACTCGGCGCAACCGGAGACGATGTTATGGATAATCCTTATATCCGTTATATATATGAAAAAACGGGTATAAGAGTTGAACCGGTGCTTCTTTCCGCCAACGACAGTGAATCAAGTCAGCAGCTTGCGGTAAAACGTGCCGGCGGTGAGCAGATTGATTTGATATTGGACTGGGATATAAGACAGGCATATATGCAGTCTGGTCTTACAATAAAGCTTAATGATTTGCTTGAACAGTATAAAGATAAAATCCCCAACCTGCTTGAAAATATCACCGATGAGGCATGGAACGGATTAAGCAAGCGCGGAGAAATATGGGGTATTCCGGGGCGTTATGTTTTGCCGACTCCCGAAATATTTTACGTTTATTTCAGAAAAGACTGGATGGATAAATTAGGTCTTAAAATGCCGGAAAATACTGATGAGCTCGGAGAAATAATGAGAGCGTTTACGGAAGACGACCCGGACGGAAACGGAGTAAATGACACTTATGCGCTTGTTCACAACGGCGATAATACCGTAAACTCGCTTATGCTGCTTTTTGGCTGTAATTCATGGAACGAGGTTTACGAAAACGGCAGATTTGAAAACGGCGTTATGACAGACAGAGCGAGAGAAGCGTTTAAAATACTCAGAAAATGGGATAAAGCAGGATACATAAATCATGACGGTATAGCTGATACAAAAGCGTTTGACAATCTTATCACCTCAAACAGAGCGGGAATTGTCCTCGGAAGTCCGGGAAAGCTTTTGCAGTATCAGAATGCTCTTCGTGACAACGGCTTTGTCGATGCGGAATGGGAGCTTTGTGAAACTCAGATTAAAAGCACCGTTGACGGAATTTTCTGGGGCATGAGAGCAAAAGGCAAGAATCACGCAAGCGCAACAAGCATTACCTCAATGGCAAAGGATTACGACAGTATTTTTAAGCTTTTGAACTGGGTATATTCTGAGGAAGGTACGTTTTTCTTCTCATACGGTCTTGAGGGAAGAGAATATAAGATGGTTGACGGTAAACCGCAGGTAGATGAAGCCTATATGAAGGATAAGAGTTATTTAAAGATGTTCAATTTCGGCAAATCATATAATCACTATTATAAGGATTTGGCTCTTGCAGCATACGGAAACAATGATTTTGCGGAAAAATACGTTGATGAAGCGGTAAATAATTATGACCACTATATAGGTAAGCAGTTCGGTTTACAAATTAAGTTTGATTACCCTGACCTTAAGGAATTCACAGATTATCCCGATTGGAGAAAAGGTGTTTCCTCAAATATGATGAAGTTTGTTGCGGGCGACCTCGATCCGGCAGATGACGCGACATGGAAAAAATATATTGAAGACTGTAATTCTTACGGTTTGAGAAAGCTTTTAGATGCTGCACTTAAAGCGTATAACGAGGATACGGTAAGACCTGACAAGGTAAATCTTGAAGAATATTATAAATAATTCAAAAACTTCTGTGCCGTGGGCACACCCGCTGCACAGTTGAATAACGAGAGGAAATGGTCATGCAGATGAAGAGAATTATTCATATTTTTTTAATATGCACACTTCTTATTTCGCTTGTACAGTTATCAGGCTTAAGTGTTTATGCGGGGGCCGGTGATGATTATGTTTTACTAAAGGATCTAAATATCATAAAGAGTGAAACAAAAAATTTAGGCGACCGCCTTACGCTTTACGAGCTTGCAAGAATGAGCGTTATGTTGCAGTGCGGAGGAAACGCTGATGAAAATACGGATTTTATCGAAGCCGCGAAGGGAAGCGGACTCATAAGTGATTCCGTTAAAGAACCGATTTCGGTTGACACTGCCGCCGTAACGCTTGTGAACAGTGTTTATTCAAGGATGTTAAAGGGTATGACGGATAAGGAAATTATCAGCTTCGGCACGTCACACGGACTTTTAAAATCGGTAAGCTTTGCGGACAGCTCGGCGATTACTCTTTCAGAAGCGTCGGCGATGGTTAAAAATATACTTAATATGAACAGTCCAGTGGAGATAATTCAGGACGGCAGCAGTATATATAAGCTTGGAAAGGAAAGCGTGCTTGAGGAGCTTTTTGACCTTACGGCAAAGGATGGAATTCTTTATACCGGAAAAATGCAGGATCTTCCCGAAAACCGTGTAACTATAGGCGGTGAAGCTTATATTACTGAAAATGATTATACATCGTATGCGGGATATATGGTGCGCGCATATGTAAGAGACGATAAGCTTATCAGCGTTGATGCTTATAAGTTTCAAAATGAACTTTTTGTTATATCGGCAAACGATATTGTTGAGGTTGACAGTGAGGGCATAACCTTTTATAAGACAAGTGACAGAAAGGTTAAACTTAAAACGGCAGCTGACGCCGAGGAAATATATAACGGAAAGCTTACGGATTTCAAAACCTCCGATATGGATATATCAAACGGTTTTATAACACTCATAAGACATTCGGGAAACAAAAATTACAATGTCGCCGTAATAAGACAGTATGATATGTTTGTTGCCGGAGGAATCGGAAACGGAATAATATACGGTCTTAACGATACTGGCGTAAGCATAAACCTTAATAATACAAATCTTGAGGCGACGATAACTTTTGAGGGCGAACCGGTATCGGTGTCCGAAATCAAAAAATACGATGTGCTTCTTTTAAGCTATTCAAAGGACAGAGAGTCTCTTGAAATTGAAATAGTGAGAAATACCATTTCGGGAACGTTAAACGAGTGGGGAAGCGAAACCGTTAAAATAGGCAGAAAAACTTATGTTCAGACTGCGTATTTCAAAAAATACGCAAAACAGGCGGATATTGGCAGTGAAGCGGAGCTTATTCTGGATAAAGCCGGACTTGCCGTTGATATTAAGCCCATGGACGGAAAAAACAGATACGGCTATTTCATGGGACTTTTTAAGGGCGAAATAAAAAAAGGCGATTCCTATAAGGGCTATTGGATAAGGCTTCTTAACGATGAAGGAAAAGTCGAAAATATAAAACTGAGAGAAAAACTGAAGGTCAATGAAAAGTCTGTTAAAAATACAGGCTCCGTGAATGATGATATAGAAAGTACGTTCAAGACCTTGATTGAGCGCGATGAAACAAGCGGAAGAGTTACCGAAAGAGCTGTAAATGATTATGTGTATCAGATTATAATTTACAGGACCGACAGTGAAGGTGATATCAGCTATATAGATACCGCAATCAGGGAAGACGGCAAAACTGACGAGGACCAGCTTACATTTGACTGTCATATGGAGGCGGACAGAAAGTATAAAGCCGATTCCGCGCAGTTTGTAGATGGTATAGGACTGCTCAGCGACGTAACGGTAATGTTCAGGGTACCGTCAACCGATAATGATTTTGATGCAAGCGGAAACCTTGATACCGCAAAAAGAGCAAAAGCGCGTAAGGATAAGCATTATGAGCTTGCTTCCACAGGCTACATCGGCAATGACCAGACAGTAACGGCAGACGCTTATGACGTTACAAAAGGCGGACTTGCAAAGGCATTTATTTTATACAACACTGATCTGGATTCCGATGACACGTTCAGAGATACAGGTATG
>CACZTG010000094.1 GCA_902783995.1 uncultured Ruminococcus sp.
AAGGAAACCATGACAAGAGAGGAACTTAAAAAAATTGTAGAGGGCGTTACCGATGAGCAGCTTGATAAAATTCTCGGTATCAACGGAGCGGACATCAAAAAACCGTTGCGAGGGTGTTTTTTACAAAAAAAGGAGCGGCAAGCCCAAAAGACTTGCCGCAACGTGGTGCGAGTGGTGTTATAGGATTTAAAATAGCACCGCAGGCGCAATCGCAAAAAGGTGGTAGTGGGCCAAAGGCGTTATGAGGGCGCTTGCAACCGAATAGCCGACGTGAATGTGCCTTTTTGCGAAAAGGAGGAACGACGGCGCATGTGACTGATTTTTGTGCAAACAAAGTATAGTTAAGGGCTGAAAGCCAAAATCCAGCTTCCAGCCCCCTATAATCACTTAAATTATATTATCATTTTGGAGTCTAATTTAAAGTTTACACAAAATTAGGGGAATACCCGGGGGATATTTACTTTGTATATTTTTTTATTTCAGCTCCTTTAAAAACTCCGATATACGTTCAAGCGCAAGGTCAATATTTTTTATGGAATAGCAGTAAGATGCTCTTATAAAGCCTTCGCCGCTTGTTCCGAAAGCATCTCCCGGAATTACCGCAACTTTTTTACTGTATAGCAGTTTTTCGCAAAATTCCGCGGACGTCATGCCGGTGCTTTTAATGCTTGGGAATACATAAAACGCGCCCATAGGTTCAAAACAGTCAAGTCCCATTTTTCTGAAACCGTCAACCATTACACGCCTTCTGTAATTATATTCGTTTTTCATACGCTCAATATCCTCATCGCAGCTTTTTAAAGCTTCGATTGCTGCATATTGACTTGTTGTCGGCGCGGACATAATAGCAAACTGATGGATTTTAATCATTGCTTTTATTAAAGCGGGATGTCCCGCCGCGTAGCCGAGACGCCAGCCGGTCATTGCGTAAGCCTTTGAAAAGCCGTTTACAACAACCGTCCTTTCAAACATACCCGGAAGCGACGCTATTGACACGTGAGATGCGCCGTATGTAAGCTCGGAATATATTTCGTCCGAAAGCACAATAATATTTGTATCACGTATGACCGCCGCTATTTTTTCCAGATCATCCTTTGTCATAACAGCGCCTGTCGGGTTGTTTGGATAGGGGAGTACAAGAAGCTTTGTTTTTGGCGTGATTGCAGCCTTTAAAGCGTCGGGAGTGAGCTTAAACTCGTCTTCGGCTTTTGTTATTATCGGCACAGGCGTTCCGCCCGCCAGAAGGGTACAGGGGCTGTAACATACAAAACTCGGCTCCGGTATAAGTACCTCGTCACCGTCATTTACAAGCGCCCGTATGCAGACGTCAATAGCTTCACTGCCGCCTACCGTTACCATTATTTCATTTTTCGGATTGTATTTTAAATTAAATCTTCTGTCAAGATAGCTTGCTATTTCCGACCTCAAATCAGCAAGACCCCAATTTGAAGTGTAGTGAGTATTACCGCGTTCAAGCGAATATATGCCCGCTTCCCGTATAGCCCACGGAGTTACAAAATCAGGTTCGCCGACGCCGAGAGAAACAGCGTCTTTCATTTCGGAAACAATATCAAAAAACTTTCGTATTCCCGACGGCTTGGTTAATTTTACCTTATCGGAAAGTAAATTTTCCATATCTGTCACAGTGTAATCACCTGCCTGTCATCAACCTCCTCATCGGTAAATATAACGCCCTGCTCTTTATATTTTTTAAGAACAAAATGCGTTGCCGTACTTATTACCGCTTCCATGGGAGCAAGCTTTTCCGCAACAAACATTGCGACCTCTTTCATGGTTTTTCCTTTTATAATAACTGTAAGATCAAATCCGCCCGACATAAGGTAAACTGTATCAACCTGCGGATATTTGTATATTCTGTCAGCAATTTTATCAAAGCCTTCTCCGCGCTGCGGGGTAACTTTAAGCTCGATAAGAGCCACAACATTATCCGAAACGATTTTTTCCCAGTTTATCATTGCCTTGTAGCCGAGAATAATTTTATCTTCTTCAAGCTCATCTATTGCCGCAACAACAAGGCTTTCATCGGCAGCAAGCATTGTAGCGATTTCAGCAGGCGTGTGCAGGCAGTTTTCACCGATTATATTAAGAATTTTATTTTTTAAATTTTCTTTCATATTAGGTCTCCTTAATATTCCGCCGCTTCGGGCGGCAAATAACAATCAATATTCCGAAACGGCGTCATCGAGCGCCTTTTTATATGCCGACATAGCCGCAATAAGATTCTGTCTTGAAACAATAATCTTGCGTTTAAAATCCTCCGAGTTTTCAACAAGCTTTTTATATTTGTTTTCCGCGGAAAGAAGCTTATTGTCCGCAAGTCTTGACGCATCGGAAAGAATACTGTCCGCCTTTCGGCGCGCTTCCTCAAGCATGGAATCCGCCTTTTGTTCGGCGCTTATAATCGCAGCGGGTATGTGGCTTCTTTCGTTTTCATAGGCAGAAATTTTTTCTTCAAGCTTTAGCTTTTCATCTTCAAGAAGGCAAGCTTTTTCCGAATATTCCGCAAGCTCTTTTTTTATTTCTTCAAGCTCATCGCCGATGATTTTTACATTTGCGAGAGCTTCGTCAAGAGCTTTTTGCAAAGCAGCTTTTTCTTCGGAAAGAGCTTCTATACGGTTGTCTTTTTCTTCAATTGTTTTTTCGTAGGAATCTGTTTTTTGTTCGGAATCCTTGAGCTGTGAAGCAATATTTGCTTCATACGCCGAAATTTTCGACTTCATTTCAAGGTCAAGCTCCGCAACATACGAATGAACGTCCTCCTTGTTATATCCCATAAAGGAATTTTTCAGTTTCTTTTCAACCACATATATACCTCCTTCCGCATGTATATACAAAATTTATTATAATTATACTACAAAAAGGGAAAAATGTCAAGTTTTAAACAAGGGCTGTAAAGCGGTGCTTAAAATAATATGTTTGTCATACATAGCCTTTGAACCGCAAGGTCTGTCGGGTTTAATATTTTTAACGGTACGGAGACTGAAATGTTTTGGAAAAATTATCACCTAAAATGGACAAAATCACCATATTGAAAACAGAACATAATAATGGTAAAATACAAATAGGTAGGAATATACTTTTGATATTAAAAAAGTATATGTTTTGTTCTTGATTCATATATGAAAAAAGGACGAGCGACACCGACTTTTACCAAAATAATAAGGACAGTGGCAGACTATGATAAACGATATGAAATTCAGCACGGAAAAAAATGACATTTCCGTTAAATATATATTACCCGTAAGAATAATTGATTATTATGAGGCGGAACACGCAGAGGTGCTTTTAAAGGACCTTCCGTCGCAGGCAATTCGCGGCGGTGAGCCGGAGTGCGCTGTTTTATACAGGGGCGGGTATATACTTTTTGATTTCGGCACGGAGCTTGCCGGAGGTATAACCGTTACGGTGCGTTATCTCAAAGAGGACGGCAAAGAGGAAAGAAATAAAGCTAATCCGTCATTAAGGGTGGTATTTGGTGAAAGCGTCTCGGAGGCAATGAGCGCGCGCGGTGAAAAGAATTTTGTGAATGACCACAGTATGCGTGACATCACAAGAGAATACGGATTTATGTCCACGTTCAGGATAGGGCAGACAGGATTCAGGTTTGCTAAGCTTGAGTCGTGTGATGCCGGCATTGAAATACTTTCCGTAAAGGGAGCGTTTGAATATCGGGATATACCGTACATAGGTGAATTTTCCTGCAATGATAAAAGACTTGAGAACATCTGGAATGTCGGAGCATATACTATTCATCTTAATATGCAGGAATATTTGTGGGACGGCATTAAAAGAGACAGAATGATATGGATTGGTGATATGCATCCCGAAATGCTTACAATATGCAGCGTTTTCGGCAGTAACGAATGTGTTACAAAAAGTATGGACCACGTGAAGCGGATAACGCCTTATACAGAGTGTATGAACGGGCATTTAAGCTACAGTATGTGGTGGGTTTTGCTGCAGCGTGACTGGTATTTTCAAAACGGTGACAAAAAGTACCTTGAAGAGAATAGGGATTATCTTTTTAACCTTCTTGAAAGAACGGTCCTGCTTATAGATGACGGCGGCAGCTTCACATATGATGGAAGGATGTTTGTGGATTGGAGCTCAAACGACACTCCTTACGCGGAAACGGGAGTAATTGCGACTGTTGCGCTCGCGCTTAAAAACGGCGCCGAGCTTGCGCGTATTTTGAATAATGTTTTGCTTGCGGAAAAATGCGAGCAGGCTTATGACAGAATAGACAGAAGCAAATTAAAATATGACGGGAACAAACAGGTGGCGGCGCTTGTTGCGATTTCCGGTCTTGAACCGGCTGAAAAAATTAATAAAAATATTCTGTCAAAAAATCCGCTTGAGGGACTTTCCACGTTTTTGGGCGGTTATGTTTTGCAGGCAAGAGCAGAAGCCGGAGATATGGAAGGTGCGCTTGAAATAATACG
>CACZTG010000095.1 GCA_902783995.1 uncultured Ruminococcus sp.
CAAAGAGAAAAAGCGGTTAAAATAATTTTGGAGGAAGGTAAGGATTACGGAAAAAGCGACAGCTTAAAGGGCAAAAAAATTATGGTGGAATTTGTCAGCGCAAACCCGACAGGGCCTATGCATATGGGTAACGCAAGGGGAGGGGCGCTCGGTGACAGCCTTGCCGCCGTGCTTGAATACGCGGGTGCTTCCGTTACAAGGGAGTTTTATTTAAACGATGCCGGCGCGCAGATAGTTAAGCTCGCGAAATCACTTAACGCAAGATTTCTGCAGCATTTTATGGGCGAGGACGCAGTTGAGTTTCCGGAGGACGGATATCACGGTAACGATATAAAAGAGCATATGGAACGTTTTATTGCCGAAACGGGGGATAAATACTTAAATGTTCCGGAGGAAGAACGAAAAAAAATAATTACCGATTATGTTCTTGAAAAGAATATCGCGGCGCTTCATACCGACCTTGAAGCATATAAAATCCATTACGACGTATGGTTTCCCGAAAGCGACCTTTATAAAAGCGGCGAGGTTGATGAAACCATAGCTCAGCTTAAAAAATCGGACTATACCTACGAAAAAGACGGCGCTTTATGGTTCAAATCAACCGAATTCGGGCTTGAAAAGGGTGACGTGCTTGTAAGAAATACCGGCATACCGACATATTTTGCGGTGGATATTGCCTATCACAGAAACAAATTTCTTATAAGAGGCTTTGACAAGGTTATAAACGTATGGGGCGCGGACCATCACGGTCATGTGGCGAGAATGAAGGGCGCCATGCAGGCGCTCGGAATAAATCCCGACAGGCTTCATGTTGTGCTTATGCAGCTTGTAAGGCTTATGCAGGACGGTGAGGTTGTAAGAATTTCAAAGCGTACCGGAAATATGATAACCTTAAACGACCTTATTGATGAAATCGGGCTTGAGCCCGCAAGGTTTTTCTTTAATCTTCGTCAGGCGGAAAGTCACCTTGAGTTTGACCTTGACCTTGCGAAAAGTAAGACAAGCGAAAACCCCGTTTTTTATGTTCAATATGCTCACGCCAGAATATGCAGCGTTCTGAGGCTTCTTGAAAGTGAGGGCGTGAAGCTGAAAAATGCTGAAGATATTAATTTCTCGCTTCTTTCGGCGGAGGAGGAAAAAGAGCTTATCGATAAGCTTGCCGCATATCCCGAGGAGCTTGCGGCCGCAGCGGAGCATTATGACCCCTCAAGGCTTACAAGGTATGCGGTAGAGCTTGCCTCGGCATTTCACAGCTTTTATAACGCCTGCCACATAAAGGGTGTGGAGGAGGAGCTTATGCAGGCAAGGCTTGCGCTTGCGGCATGCGTCAAAACAGTGCTTTACTCCGACCTTTCTTTGCTTGGTGTTGAAGCGCCGGAAAAAATGTAGAAAAGAGAGAAAAAATATGTTACTTGCGATAGATATAGGTAATACACATATTGTAATAGGTGGTTTTGAAGGCGAAGAACTTCAGTTTGTTTCAAGAATATCCACAAACGTCCGCAAAACCACAGACGAATACGCTTCAAAGCTGCGCTCGGTACTTATGCTCCACGGAGCGGATTCATATACTATAAACGGCGCGGTTATTTCGTCGGTTGTGCCGCCGATAAGCAGTGTAATGAAAGAAGCGATAAAGCTTGTTTACGGGGTGGAGCCTTTAATAGTCAGCCCGGGCATAAAAACAGGGCTTAACATGTATGTTGAAAATCCCGCTTCGGTCGGAGCGGACCTTATATGCGCTTCCGTCGGAGCGAAAGCGCACTATAAAATGCCTGCCGTTATTATTGATATGGGTACGGCAACGAAAATGATAATTCTCGATAAGGACGGCGCTTTTTCAGGTGTTACAATAGCTCCGGGCGTCGAAATCGCGCTTAAAGCGCTTGCCGGCGGAACAGCGCAGCTTCCGCAGATTGATTTAGACGCCGAAGCGGTTTTGATTGGTAAAAACACAATAGAATGTATGCGTTCGGGAGTGATTTTCGGTAACGCCTCAATGATTGACGGCATGATAGACCGTTTTGAGGACGAGCTTAAAGCCAGCCTTACAAAAATTGCGACAGGCGGGCTTTCTGGGGCTATAATTCCGCATTGCAAACACAAAATTGCTATAAACAGCAGCCTTGTGCTTGAAGGTCTGCGCATAATATACGAAAAAAATAAAAAAACAAAAAAGTAAAAACCATGTTAAACTTTGCGTTGTATTTCTTTAAAAAGAAAACGACAGCATTAAAAATAATGGAGGAATTATTATGAACAAAGAAAACAACTTGAAACAAAACGCAACGTCAACCGAAAAATTGGTGATGTATGCAATCCTTACGGCAATTGTAGTTGTTCTGCAGTGGCTCGGCTCGTTTATACACTTCGGTGTATTTTCGATTAACCTCGCGCTTGCGCCAATAATTATCGGAGCCGCAATCGGAGGGCCGATAACCGGCGCATGGCTCGGTCTGGTGTGCGCAGCTGTCATTTTGTATAAAGACAGCGGTCCGTTTCTTGCGGTAAATGTCGCGGGTACTGTAATTACAGTACTTTTAAAGGGTGTTTTGTCGGGTTATCTTGCGGGAGTGGCGTATAAGCTTATGGAAAGCGAAAACCGCCTTGCGGCAGTAGTGGCGTCGGGCATTGTTTGCCCCGTTGTAAATACAGGTATATTTTTACTGGGCTGCCGGGTATTTTTTATGGAACAGCTTAAAGGCTGGGGCTTTACATCAATATGGAAGTATATGGTACTCGGAATAGGTATGAATTTTGTGGTTGAGCTTCTTATTAACCTTGTTTTAAGCTCGGTAATTGTAAGGCTTATTGAAATTAAAATAAACAAGAAATATTGAAAAGAGGAAAAACATTGTTACCTATAATTGACGCACATTGTCATATATATCCCGATAAAATTGCCGCGAAAGCGACCGCCGCGACGGAGGTTTTTTACGGAATTAACCATACCGAGCTTGACGGCACGGTTTCACTTCTTGTACGTGAAGGAACTAAGGCGGGAGTGAGCCGTTTTGTGGTACAGTCTGTAGCGACGACTCCAAAACAAGTATCGTCAATCAACCGTTTTATCGCGGAAACGGTTAGAAGAAGCGACGGTAAATTTTTGGGGCTTGGTACGCTTCACCCCGAAAGCTCCGATATAGAGGGCGATGTTGAAGAGCTTATTTCTCTTGGGCTTAAAGGAGTCAAACTTCACCCCGATATTCAGAAGTTTAAGCTTGACGATTACCGTTGCCTTAAAATATACGAGTGCTGCGAAGGCAGGCTTCCCATTCTTATACATACCGGTGATATAAGATATGACTACTCAAACACAAACAGACTTTTGCCGATACTCGATATATATAAAGAGCTTACGGTAATAGGCGCTCATTTCGGAGGCTGGTCGCTTTGGGAAGAAGCGGCAAAAGAGCTTTCGGTGAAAAATTTCCCGAACTTTTATGTGGATTGCTCGTCATCGTTTTACGCGCTTTCGGACGAAAAAATCAAAGAGCTTATTTCTGCATACGGAGAAGACAGAGTGCTTTTCGGAACGGATTACCCAATGTGGAATCCGAGAGTTGAAGTTAAGCGTTTTTTGTCGCTCGGGTTAAGTAAAAAAACACAGGAAAAAATTCTTTATAAAAACGCCTGTGGACTTTTCGGTATAGAAACACCAAAGCCGGTTGAGGAAAAAGAAATTGATTTGGAAACAATTTAACCTATGAAATTACAAAACAGGGACTTTTTAAACAGCCCCTGTTTTATTTTATCTTTTAAATTTTCGCTTCTTCCTTTAACCGTTTTTCTTCAGCCTCCTGAATTTCGGGAAACGCCGAAAGCATAGGCTCAACATTTTTGTGTTTGAGATTTCTGTCAACGTAGTTGCGGGTAAGTTTAATTACAAGACCCGAAAGCGATAACACACCTATTAAGTTCGGCATCATCATAAGTCCGTTAAAGGTATCGGAGATATCCCAGGCAAGAGATGAAGTAAGAACGGCGCCGAACAGGATCATAATTAAGTGAATTATTTTAAACACAACCGTACTCTTTGTACCGAACAAATATTCCCAGGCCTTTGTGCCGTAATGTGACCATCCGAGAATTGTTGTAAAGGCAAACAGGAACATTGCAATCGCGATAAATTTTGAGCCTATATGTCCCCACGCAAAAACGCTGTCAAACGCCGCGCCGACAAGAACAGCGTCCGAGACTGCGGAAATTTCACCTGTCGCGAGGTTATACACACCCGAAGTTAAAACAACAAGCGCAGTCATTGTACAAACAACCATTGTGTCGGCAAACACTTCAAATATGCCCCACATACCCTGTTGTACAGGTTCAATTACATTTGAGTTGGAGTGTACCATAACCGACGAGCCGAGACCTGCCTCATTTGAGAAAACGCCTCTTTTAAAGCCCTGCGTCATAACCGTGCTGATAACATATCCAACACCGCCGCCGAGAGCTGCGATAGGCTTAAATGCGTTTACAAAAATCGCTTTAAATGCGGCACCTATGTGAGCAAAGTTTATGCCGATAATAATAAGCGAGCCTATCACAAAAACAATGACCATAAAAGGAACGAC
>CACZTG010000096.1 GCA_902783995.1 uncultured Ruminococcus sp.
ACGCAGAGGCAGAAAATACGATGCTGTTATAATGGACCCCCCTTCATACGGCAGAGGTCCCGGCGGTGAAGTCTGGAAGTTTGAGGATGAGCTTTTCGGACTCATAAATGCCTGTATGAAAATTTTATCGGATAAGCCGCTGTTTTTTATAATCAATTCCTACACGACGGGAATATCACCGACAGTCGTTTCAAATATTTTAACCCTGACACTGAAAAAAAAGTGGGGCGGCGCTGCCGTGTCCGATGAAATCGGGCTTCCGATAACCTCGTCCGGGCTTATACTTCCCTGCGGAGCAACCTCACGGTGGGTAGCCGATTAAATTCACGGAGGAACCGTAATTGATAGAAATAAATAATCTTACATTTACTTACGATACGTGCCGGGAGCCCGCTCTTGACGGTATCAATCTCACAATAAAAGAAGGAGAGTTCGTTGCCGTTCTCGGTCACAACGGCAGCGGAAAATCAACCCTCGCAAAACATTTAAACGCCATCCTTTTGCCTTCGGGCGGCACTGTTTACGCCGACGGCATAAACACGGCGGATATTAAGCGACTTGCGGAGCTTCGCAGGCTTGTCGGTATGGTTTTTCAAAATCCCGATAATCAGATTGTTGCCTCCGTTGTTGAGGAGGATGTGGCATTCGGACCGGAAAATCTCGGTATGCCTTCCGAAAAAATCCGTGAGCGTGTTGATTACGCTCTTAAAACCGTCGGAATGTACGAAATGCGGAATATGGCGCCCTATAATCTTTCCGGCGGGCAAAAGCAGCGTGTGGCGATTGCCGGAATAATCGCGATGCAGCCCAGATATATTGTGTTTGACGAGCCGACGGCTATGCTTGACCCAAAAGGCAGGCAGGAGGTTATGCAGGCTATAAAGGCTCTTAACAGCGAGCAGGGTATAACAACGGTTATAATAACGCACTATATGGACGAAGCCGCCGAAGCGGAACGAATTGTCGTAATAGACCATGGCAAGGTGATTATTGACGATACGCCGCGTATGGCATTCGCGAATGTTGCTCTTTTAAAAAAACTTGGTTTAGATGTTCCTCAGGTTACGGAGCTGATGTTCAGGCTCCGCGGCGAAGGAATCGCTCTTGAATACAATAAGCTTACGGTTGACGAATGTGCGGAGGAGCTTAAAAAAGCTCTTAAAAAACAAGTCTGATACGGAAAGGCACAATATAAAATGGATATTAAAACAGAAAATCTTTCACACATATATATGCCGGGCTCACCTATATCTCACGTGGCGCTTGATAACATTAATCTCGAAATAAAAACCGGTAGCTTTGTCGGGCTTATAGGGCATACAGGCAGTGGAAAATCGACTCTTATTCAGCATTTTAACGGGCTTTTAAAGCCGACAAGCGGCAAAGTGCTTCTGGGAGGCAAAGATATAAACGAAAGCCGTGAAACCTTAAAACAGCTCCGTTTCAAGGTCGGGCTTGTTTTTCAATATCCCGAATATCAGCTTTTTGATGAAACAGTCGAAGCGGATATTGCTTACGGTCCAAAAAATATGGAGCTTACGGAAGCCGAAATAAAAGAACGTGTTTTTGAAGCAATAAACTATGTTTCGCTTGATGAAGCGCTTCTTAAAAAATCTCCTTTTGAGCTTTCGGGCGGGCAAAGGCGCCGTGCAGCAATAGCCGGCATACTTGCTCTGCGTCCCGAAGTTTTGATTCTTGATGAGCCGACGGCAGGGCTTGACCCGAAGGGCAGAGACGATATTCTCTCGAATATATCACGGCTTCAAAAGGAGCGCGGAATAACTGTCATTCTTGTATCTCACAGTATGGAAGATGTCGCGAAGGTCTGTGAAAGCGTAATTGTAATGAACAAAGGCACCGTCGCGATGCAAGGCAGTGTCCGGGACGTTTTCAGGGAAAGCGAAACGCTGAAAAAGCTTCAGCTTAACGTACCGCAGATAACACAGCTTGTATTGAAGCTCCGCCGGGAGGGTTATAATCTTCCCGATGATATTTACACAACGGATAAGGCTTTTGAAGAGTTTTTAAAGCTGATAAAAAAATCGCCAGATCAGAAAGGTTCGGTCGGATAAAATGATAACGGATATAACCCTCGGTCAGTACATACCGGGAAACTCAATACTTCACAGGCTCGACCCGAGAACAAAAATACTGCTTACCTTTGTCTTTATTGCCGTCGTTTTTATTACAGAAAACATTATCGGCTATGTTCTTATCGGCTTTTTGCTCGCGCTTCTTATAAAAATGTCGGGCATACCTTTTAAATTTATTTTAAAAAGCTTAAAGCCTATATATTTTTTTGTAATATTTACAGCGCTCTTAAACCTTTTTATGACAGGCGGAAAATATGTTGTTTCATTCGGAATATTCCATATAAGCCGTGAAGGGATAATTTTGGCGGCGACAATGGCTTTGAGGCTTATTTTCCTTGTGGCGGGAACATCGCTTTTAACCTACACTACCTCTCCCATTGTGCTGACGGACGGCATAGAAGCTCTTTTAAAGCCGCTTGAAAAAATAAAATTTCCCGCCCATGAGCTTGCCATGATGATGACAATCGCTCTGCGTTTTATACCTACCATAATCGAAGAAACCGACAAAATAATGAAAGCGCAGTCGGCAAGAGGAGCGGATTTTGATACCGGCGGTTTAATTAAAAAAGCGAAAGCTATGATTCCGCTTTTGATTCCGCTTTTTATAAGCTCTTTCAGAAGAGCGGACGAGCTTGCCCTTGCTATGGAGTGCAGAGGATACCACGGCGGCGAAGGAAGGACAAAGCTTAAAGAACTGAGGTTTAAAAAATTAGATTTAACCGCTTTTCTGGTTTTTACTTTGCTTGCCGCATTATGTATTTTTGTTGGTAAATTTAACCTTTTTTATATTTAGATTTTTTGCGCCGAAAGGTATGGTAACCCGATATGAGAAACATAAAACTACATCTGATGTACGACGGCACAGCCTATCACGGCTGGCAGATGCAAAAAAATGTCATAACCGTTCAACAGATTGTTGAAGAAGGTCTCAGCAAGATTTTCGGCGGAAACCGTGTTGTTGTGCACGGCTGCAGCCGCACAGACGCCGGTGTACACGCAAGAGATTATGTTTGCAGCTTTTTCACCGAAGCGAAAATTCCTGCCGAAAAAATCCCTTTTGCGCTGAATACCTGTATGCCGCCCGATGTACGCGCTACCTTTGCGGAGGATATGCCCGAAACCTTTCACGCGCAGTTCAGCGCAAAATCGAAAATATATTCATACACGGTTTTAAACAGTCCTCACGGAGACGCTTTTTTACGAAACCGCGTCTGGCATTATCCGAGAAAAATCGACATTGAAAAAATCCGTTACGCGGCAGCGTTGCTGGAAGGAAAGCACGATTTCAGAACGTTTATGTCAATTGACGCGACGCAGACCGTTTTTGTAAAAAATATGTACAACGTAAACGTAAGCAGGGAAGGCGATTTAATAACCTTCGCGCTTCATGCGGACGGCTACCTTTACAATATGGTACGAATAATTTGCGGAACACTTGTTTTTATGGGCTCGGGAGTATTAAACTACCTTGATATGCCTCAGGTGCTTGCCTCTCTTGACCGCAGACGGGCGGGTATGACCGCCCCGCCGCAGGGACTTGTACTTGAAAAAGTGTTCTATTAAAGGGAAGAAATTAATCCTTTACCATAAAAAAACCATTGAATTTATGCATATTTTTATTGTATAATGAATTTAACCCGATATTTACCGTAAAATTTAAGGAGGAATCCAAATGATAAAACAGAAAAAAACAACTCTGCCTATGATTCCGCTTCGTGGGCTTGTAGTTCTGCCATATATGATTTTGCATTTTGATGTGGGAAG
>CACZTG010000097.1 GCA_902783995.1 uncultured Ruminococcus sp.
AGGGCGCTCGGCTTCGTATGCGCTCCGTCACTTATGCAAAAAGCGGTTATTCCCGTTATAGGAAAGACCTCAGACATTTCAATATACAAGAAAAACAGGGATATTCTTTATAACGCGCTTACGGAGTACGGTTATGAATGTGTCTATCCCGACGGAGCGTTTTATCTTTTTGTTAAGTCGCCCGAAGAGGACGCAAACGCTTTTTGTGAAAAAGCGAGAGAATTTGAGCTTTTGCTTGTCGCTTCGGACAGCTTTGGCTGTGAAGGCTATGTACGCATATCGTACTGCGTTACAACCGAAATGATAAAGCGCAGCCTTCCGGCGTTTAAAAAGCTTATTGAAAGTTATGAAAAATCCTGAAGAAGGGTGAGGTCAATATTTCAAAAGCTAAAAAAAGCAATCATGAAAAGGAATGTTGATACTTTAAAAATGCGGGGCTGCCTTTCGGCAGCCCCGCAAAAAACATTTAAAAATTTTAAAGTGTGCCGAAAAGTCTGTCGCCGGCATCTCCGAGACCGGGGCATATGTAGCCGTGGTCGTTAAGCCTTTCGTCAACAGCGGCACAGTATATCTGCACATCGGGATGGTCTTTCTGTATTCTTTCAATACCGTTTTCCGCAGCGAGTATGCACATAAGCTTTATGCTTTTACCGCCGTGTTTTTTAATAAAGCCTATTGCCGCCGAAGCCGAGCCGCCCGTAGCGAGCATAGGGTCAACTATAAATATTTGCCTTTCTTCTATATCCGACGGAAGCTTGCAGTAATATTCAACAGGCTCAAGGGTTTTAGGGTCGCGGTACAGACCTATATGACCGATTTTTGCGGCAGGGATAAGATTGAGCATACCCGAAACCATACCAAGCCCGGCACGGAGTATGGGTACAACGGCAAGCTTTTTGCCCGCAAGCACCTTTGTTGTGGCAACCTCTATCGGCGTTTGTACCTTTGTTTCCGTCAGAGGAAGGTCGCGAGTTGCCTCGTAAGCTATAAGAGTCGCAATTTCATCAACAAGCTCTTTAAACTCTTTTGTGCCTGTATTTACATCTCTCAAAATTGATAATTTGTGCTGAATAAGGGGGTGGTCCATAATAAGCAGATTTTTGTTTGTCATTTGTAAATCATCCTTTTCTGTATAATATTGAAATATATGCGGAAACGGTTTTCCGCTGTACGTTTATTCTATTGTTTTATTATATAACATTTGGCGTAAAATGTCAATGAATATTTTTATAATATTTTTTGTTTTTTGGTAAATTTTACTTTTATAAAAAACAAAAATGAATTTAACTGTGTTAAAAAATTCAAATTTATTAAGTTTTTTTAAAAAAAGGATATAAAAATGAATTTTTTTAAATATAAAATTGCAAATAAATAAAAATAACACTTGACATCAAAAAAAAAATATGGTATAATACCATGTAAATAAAGATATTAATTATTGGGAATGATAAAAATGTACAGTGAGAATTTTAAAAAGATTTTGGATAGAGCAAAGAAAACCTATTCGGTAAATTATGATAAGTATCCGCTTTATAATGTTAAAAGGGGGCTTCGCAACGAGGATGGCACAGGAGTGCTCGTTGGACTGACTTCCATCGGTGAGGTTCGCGGATATATTATTGACGACGGTGAGCGGGTACCCGTTGAGGGACATCTCAGCTACCGAGGTGTTGACATTTACAAAATTGTTGAAGCCTGCTCAAAGGAAAAGCGTTTCGGATATGAGGAAGTTACGTTTTTGCTGCTTTTCGGCTTTTTACCGACTGCCGAAATGTTAGAGCATTTTAAAGAGGCTCTCGGACACCTTCGTAACCTTCCGGGCAGCTTTACCGAGGATATGATTATGAAAGCGCCGAGCAAAAACATTATGAATAAGCTTGCGAGCGCCGTTCTTTCAATGTATTCTTATGATGAGGATCCCGATTCCACGGAAATCGGCAACCTGATACGGCAGTCTCTTGAAATTATAGGAAAGCTGCCGACCATGATGTGCTACGCTTATCAGACAAAAAGGCATTATTACGACCACGCAAGCTTTATTTTACATTCACCGAGAGAGGATTACTCAACCGCCGAAAATATTCTTCATATGATACGTCCCGACAATAAATTCAGCCGTTTTGAAGCCGAAGTGCTTGACCTTATGCTTATGCTTCATGCGGAGCACGGCGGCGGTAACAACTCGGCTTTTGTCTGCCGCGCTACAAGCTCCACGGGTACGGACACATATTCGTCTATCGCCGCGGCAATAGGCTCGCTTAAAGGGCCGAAGCACGGCGGCGCGAACGCGAAGGTTACAAGTATGATGAACAATATTGAGTGCAATATTTCCGATTGGAGCGATGATGACGAAATAAAAGCCTATCTTAAAAAAATAATACAAGGCGAGGCAAATGACGGCAGCGGTCTTGTCTATGGTATGGGGCACGCAATTTATACCGTTTCGGACCCAAGGGCGGTTATTTTAAAAGCCAAAGCCGAAAGCCTTGCCGCCGCGAAAGGCTATTTAAAAGAATTTAATCTTTATAAAACCGTTGAAAGATTGACACCGGAAGTTTTCCGTGAGGTTAAGGGCATAAACAAGGCTATGTGTGCGAATGTCGATATGTATTCGGGTCTTGTGTATAAAATGCTTGATATTCCGCAGGATTTGTTTACGCCGCTTTTTGCGGTCGCGAGAACAGCAGGCTGGTGCGCTCACCGCATTGAGGAAATAAGCAACAATAAAATTATTCGCCCGGCGTATAAAAACATCAGCCATAATGTTGAGTACATACCTATGAGCGAAAGGAAGTAAGGAGCTTATGAAAAAAATCGCGAAGTTTGAAAAGGTGTCAAAAACTCAGTTCTTAAAGGATTTTGAAGGCGAAAATGCGGAAGCGGTTTTTGAAAAAATAAAGCTTCCCGCAAGGGCAACGAGCGGCTCGGCAGGATATGATTTTTACGCTCCGTTTGATTTCTCTCTCGCTCCGGGCGAAACAATTAAAGTTCCTACGGGTATCAGAGTAAAAATTGACGAGGGCTGGGTGCTTAAAATATATCCGAGAAGCGGTCTCGGTTTTAAGTACAGGCTTCAGCTTAACAATACGGTCGGTATAATTGACAGCGATTATTATAACTCCGATAACGAAGGGCATATTTTTATTAAAATAACAAACGATTCAAACGAGGGTAAGACCGTTGAGCTCAGAAAAGGCGAAGGCTTTGCGCAGGGAATTTTTATTGAATATGGCATAACGGTTGATGATGTAACCGCAGGCGTCCGAAACGGCGGTTTCGGGAGCACAACAAAACAGGATTAAAAACAGAGAGGCAATGCCGGGCAATACCGAGTTTTTCGGTTACAAACGAAGCGCTTTTCCGAGTTAAAAAATTTTTACCGTTTTTAAATCGGAGCGAACAGTCCTGCTTTGCTGAGAGGGAGTAGAATTCCGGGCAGATTGCAAGTTGGCGCAGGGAGCGATAGCTGCTCATGAGGCGGGAACCCTCCGCAACCGGCTTATATGAAACGGGCTGCACGTTTTTTTGTGCAGCCCTTTACTGAATTTGGTGTGATTTAATATTAACTAAAGTCAGTAAACTTTTTTGCCGCTTCATGGCGGCGGTTTTCATTGCGGCAAAGCCTGCCTTCGCGGCTTATGCCTTAAAAATGACTTTTTCTTTTACTTGAAAAAAATAAAATAAATTCCCTGGTGGGATATTTATTTCATGCTTTCCTCATAAGACTTAATCATCTTTTTAACCATCTGTCCGCCTACGCTGCCTGCTTCTCTTGAGGTGAGGTCGCCGTTATAACCGTTTTTAAGGTTAACGCCTACCTCGTTTGATGTATCTTTGTATTATTAAAGCAGGTGTTTTTAAAAATTGCTTTACTTTTTTTCAGCCAACAAATCACTTATGAATTTGTAGTAGATTTTTACTTCTTGCGTAAACGGCTGTTTACGGTGTGTGTTGCGAATAACGCCTTCCGGAAAAATCTTTTCTCCGACTTCTATTCTATCCACAAATGTCAGCAATATATCTCTGGTAACCTCTTTTATTTCCGTATATTGTCTGACCAGCTTAAAAAACTTATTCGCCTTTTTTTCAAATGTTTCTGTCTCGTTTTCTTCTTTACAATCAGTCAAAATCCGATTCAGTGTCTCGTACTCACACTCCAGCTCACTGACCGTTGTGTTAAGCCTGCTGTCACTTATTCTGCCCTCCGCATTATCGAGGTATAATTTTGAAATCATTTTATCGATTACGGATATTCTTGATTTTGCGCGTGCAATTTCGTTTTTTCTCGCTTTAATGACTTCATCGGAATTATCATGCTTTGTCAGTTCGTCAACAACATCTTTTATATCCTCATCAGTCATATTAATAAACAGGTTGAGATCCTTTCTTACAAGCTCAAGCAAATCCGAATACTTTATACGGACGCCTTTGCACGGATTCAATGTACCGCTGCTTTTTTGAGTGCATCCCAAATACCAGTATTTTTCTCTTTCACCTTTATAAACACTGCCGCAGGAACACATGGCATGTCCGCATTTCGCGCAATATACTATTCCTGAAAAAATGCTTTTACGCAATTTTCCGTAACCGAGATACTGCTTTGTGTTTTTCCCCAGACAAATCTGTGCAAGCTCAAATGTTTTTTGCGATACCAGTGCTTCGTGAGTGTTTTTTGTTACGGCCCAATCCTTTTTTTCTATCGGGATTTTTTTGTGTGACTTTATGCTGACCTTTTTTGTTTTACCCAATACGGTATGCCCCAAATAAACCTCGTTTTTAAGTATGCGTTTAACAGTTGTATGATTCCAAAAATCACTTGCCCTTAAAGCACCCTTTTCGCTGAAGTTATCCCTGTATAATACTCGATATTTTAATGGCGGAATAACATTTTCTTTGTTTAGTTCGGCGGCTATTCTTTTTGACGAACAGCCCTCCGCCGCACTTCTAAAAATCCGTCTGACGATAGGGGCGGTATTCTCGTCCGGAACAAGGTGATTTTTGTTATTATCATCCTTTTTGTATCCGTACGGCGGACACGCGCAGTAAAGCCCGTTTTCACGTTTGTTTTTTAGAACATCTTTAACTTTTTTAGACCCGTCTCTGAGATAAACCTCATTCATTGCAAACTGAAACGGAGCCATAACATTGTCAAAAGTCGAATCAAAATTATCGTTGATAGCAATATATCTTATTCCGTGTTCGGGAAAAAATTGCTCCGCATAATAACTTGATTCTCTCATATCTCTGCCAAGACGTGATAAGTCTTTTGTAATAACAACCGACGCTTTGCCCTTTTGAAGTTCTTTCATCATTTTCTGAAAGCCGGGTCTCTCAAAATTACTGCCCGACCACCCATCATCAACAAATTCTTTTAAAAGAGTTATTCCGTTTTTTTCGCAATAGTCGTTAACGAATCTGCGCTGATTTGTTATGCTTTCGGACTCTCCGTTATTAATATCTTCATCCGATAATCTGAGATATGCTACTCCTATGTCGGTTTTCATTTTTCTTCATCCTCCTTTTGTAACAGAAAACCGACCATATGCTATATATATTATATCATATAATGGTCGGTTAGTCA
>CACZTG010000098.1 GCA_902783995.1 uncultured Ruminococcus sp.
TAACAAATTATGAAAGGGCAGATGTTTTATGACTGAAATTGCTTACAAATATATAAACGATACTTTTAATATACCGAATTTCAGAAGCCTTATTGATATAATGACTTTCAATAACGGCATAAACGCGTTTTACGTTGACGGAACTCCCGTTTTACGGGCAAGCTACGGAATAAGAATAAAATATATAGATAAAAACAGCCGGTGCCGCTGTGTTACCGGTTATGGAACGGCAATGTTTTTCGGTATTGAGAACCCTTGCGATGTAATTGTCAGTCCCGGAAACGAAACCGATACTTCAATTTACTTTACTACATTAAAAATAAGAAGCAAAATTTCTATTCTTACAGACAACCCGCCGGTGCAGACAATTCAAAAAAAGACCGCAAGATAATTTTTATCAAATACATAACTTTATAACAGATATAAAGATTATTGCTTTATGTCTGTTATTTTTTGTCAGATAATGTCAAATATTTTGTACTGTCAACCTTTATACCATATAATGTTTGTTTTGATTGTACTTTTGAAATAAAAATTTAAAATTTTTTTAATTTTTTTTAAAAAAACTATTGCATTTGTAATATTTTTGTAGTAAAATATAGTTAAGTGGTGATTAGTGGGTTATTATAAAAGTTTTGTGGTGATTTTTAAGGAGGTGGGAATATGACTTCAAACGAAAACATAAATTCGGAAGCGCAAGCTGACGCTCCCGTAATGTCTTATGTGTCCGAGCCTGATTTTTCAGGTACTTATACGCCTAAACTTGACGAAAAAGGTCGTTTTATTATTCCCGCCAAATTCCGTGAGGTGTTTGACACCGATGGAGTATGCACCCTTACCCATGGGCTTGACGGCTGTCTTTGGCTTTACAGCAAGCCTTCCTGGCAGGAGGTTTTCGCAAATCTCTCAAAGCTGTCGGATATACGTGAAGGTGAACGTAAGCTTAAACGCTTCTTTATCGGCGGCGCAAAGGAATGTGAACTTGACAAGCAAGGAAGAATTTTAATCCCGCCGGACCTTCGTGATTTTGCAAAAATAAACGGCGAAATATGTCTTGTCGGCATAGGCAATAAAATCGAAATATGGTCTGCCGCAGAGTTTGCGAGATATGATGAAAAAACCGATGTTTCACCCGAGGTCATAGCCGAAAACATTGAGTTCTTAACGCTTTAAGAGAGGGCTTATATAATGGAATTTAAACATATACCCATAATGTTTGACGACTGTATGCGTATGCTTAATATAAAGCCGGACGGCATATATGTTGACGGAACTCTCGGAGGCGGAGGGCATAGCCTGGGTATATGTGAAAGGCTGAACGAAAGCGGAAGGCTTATCGGTATTGACCGTGACAAGGAAGCAATAGAAGCCGCGGCAAAACGTCTTGAAGCGCATAAATCAAAAATTACTCTTGTACATAATAACTATTCAAATATTAAAGAAATTTTATCCGGTATCGGTATTGAAAAAATAGACGGCGCGCTGCTTGATCTCGGCGTTTCATCATACCAGCTTGACAATCCGGAGCGAGGTTTTTCATATATGCATAACGCTCCACTCGATATGCGTATGAACCGCGAGGACAAGCTCAGTGCTTATGAAGTTATAAACAGTTATCCTGTTGAGGAGCTTGTACGTATTTTAAAAGAATACGGCGAGGAACATTGGGCTTCACGTATCGCACGGTTTATTGCGGATTATCGCAAAAAATCGCCGATAAAGACAACCTTTGAGCTTAATGATATTATAAAAGCCGCCATACCCGCCTCGGCAAGAACAAACGGCGGTCACCCTTCAAAAAGAACTTTTCAGGCAATACGAATTGAAGTAAACAATGAGATAGGAAGGCTTGGAAGAGCAATCAGTGATTTTTTTGATTTACTCTCCGAAGAAGGCATACTTGCCGTTATAACATTCCATTCCCTTGAGGACAGAACCGTAAAACAGCTTTTTAAAAATTTTTCCACCGGCTGCACTTGCCCTCCAAGCTTTCCCGTTTGTATTTGCGGAAAAAAACCGCGCGGTCTGCTTTTAACAAAAAAACCGATAACGGCGGACGCTGACGAAATAATCCTCAATCCCCGCAGCAAGAGTGCAAAGCTGCGTGCAATAAGAAAAATTTAACGAGATAGCGAAAGGAAGTGAAAGAAATGACCGATAATTTAGCGAGAACACTTGAATCCAATGAAGAAGAACTCAGACGGCTAAATGAAGAATACAGACATAAAAAACTGGTAAAAAGAAAAACCCACAGATTAATATATGCGCTTTGCACGGTTATTTCCTTTATGCTTGCAATTACCGTTGTATCAAGATATATGACAATAAACGAGCTTGAACGCCGTATTAACAAAACGCAAAGCGAATATGAAACCTTAAAATCCAACAACGACCAAAAGGCGGTTATGCTCGAAAGTTCAATGACACTTGATGAGATTGAGGTCGCGGCAAAAACGAGGCTCGGTATGAACAAACCGGCAAACAATCAAATAATATACGTTGAGGTTGAAAAGGAGGATTCCGCTTATGTCGCGGAAAATTGAGCACTGTTTTAAAACAGCCGCATAAATTGCTTTTGAAACGCTTATATATTAATAGGGGGATTAACGTTTTTGCGTTAAATATAAATTTAACATTTTAAAAAGCTCTCCCCTTATCTTGATTTTTTAGGGGGATTTTTTATGAGCAGAGATAAAACAAGCAAATCCACAAGAAACAGAATATTGTTTTTTGCATTTGCTTTTTTGTTTTTTATAATAATAATTTGTGCCCGTCTTTTTTATATTCAGATTGTCAACGGAAGCGAATATAAATCAATGGCGCTTGACCAGCAGACACGTGAAAAAGAAATTACTCCCAAAAGAGGAACAATATATGACAGAAACGGCAAGGAGCTTGCCGTAAGCGCTACGGTCGATACTGTGGTCGCCGACCCAAAAATTATAAAAAACTCAAAAAATGCCGATGAAATTGCGGCTACGCTCGCGCCGATTCTTGAAATGAACGAAGCTGATATCAAAGAAATTATTACAAGAAACAGCAGCTTTGAGTGGGTTGCGAAAAAAATCGACTCCGAAAAATCAAAACAAATAAGAAAATATATAAGCGGAAAAGACGAAAACGGAAAAAAGCTTTCAAAAGAGGAGCTTAAAGGGCATAACCTTGGCGGAATATCGCTTGTCGAGGACAGCAAACGCTTTTATCCCGGCGGTTCTCTCGCTTCTCACGTTATAGGCTTTACAGGCACTGATAATCAGGGGCTTGAAGGCATCGAAGCCGTTTATGATAAATTTTTAAAAGGAAATTCGGGAAAAATTGTAACTTCATCAAAATCAAACGGCACACTCCCCTCCGATTACGAAAAATACTTTAACGCGCAGGACGGAGATGATGTCGTTTTAACAATTGATTCCAATATCCAATATTTTGTCGAAAAAGCACTTGATGAAGCTTATGTAAAATACAAAGCTCTGGGCGGCGCCTGCGTACTTGTTACAAATCCCAATACGGGAGAAGTTCTTGCCATGGCAACAAGACCTACTTTTGACCTGAACTCTCCCAGACAGTTTGCGACGGGCTCCGATGAGCCGGCAACGCTTGAGCAGCTTCAGGAGCGCTGGAGAAACAAAGTTGTTGTCGATACATATGAGCCCGGCTCGGTATTTAAGCTTATAACCTGCTCGATAGCTCTGGAAGAAAAAGTCACTAATCTTACAGACCCGTACTTCTGTCCGGGATATCTTATTGTGGGCGGTCAGAAAATAAGCTGCTTCCATACATCGGGGCACGGCGCAAGCAACCTTTTAAAAGGTACTGTTGATTCGTGTAACCCCGTATATATGCAGGTTGCGGCAAAAATCGGCAAAGACAGAATGTTTAAATATTTTAAATCCTTCGGTTTCAGAGAAACAACAGACTTTGACCTCCCCGGTGAAGCAATCGGTTCTTTCTGGGGATATAACGATTATAACGAAACAGAGCTCGCGACCTCCTCTTTCGGACAGTGCTTTACCGTTACTCCGCTTCAAATGGCAACCGCCATCGGAGCGCTTGTAAACGGAGGTTATTTATACAAGCCTCACGTCGTTAAGGAAATAGTTGACTCAAACGGAAATGTAATAAAAACCACAACTCCGACAAGAATACGCCAGGTAATATCAAAAGAAACCTCCGATACAATGAGATATATAATGCAGACAACGCTTGTGCAATCGGGCAGTCTTGCAAAGGTTGACGGTTATGATATCGGCGGCAAGAGCGGAACAAGCGAAAAGCTTCCCCGCGGCAGTAACCAGTATATAGGCTCTTATTGCAGCGTCGCGCCGATAAACGACCCGCAGGTGCTTTGTCTTGTAATTATAGATGACCCGAGAGGCGCAAGCTACTACGGCGGTCAGACTGCCGCACCCGTTGCAAGCAGTATTATGCAGCAGATACTTCAATATTACAACGTACAGCCCAATAACGGCGACAGTGTAAGTACGGCAGATGATACGGTTATTCCCGATGTTGTCGGGAAAACTGCCGAAGACGCGAAAAGAATTGCTGAATCTTTCAGTCTTAAATACAGTTTCAGAGGCAAAGGTGATGCCGTTGTGTCACAGGAGCCTGCTGCCGGCACACACGTCAGAAACAACTCATATATTACTATGAATCTCGGCAGCCCCGCTGAAATATCACAAGAAACAACCGTCCCCGAAGTAACGGGTAAAAGCGCGGAGGAAGTAAACGCGCTCCTTGCCGATGCCGGCTTAAAGCTTAATGCTGCGGGAAACGCAAGCGGAGGTAACGTAATATCACTCAGCCAGGAGCCGCCTCCCGGAACAACAGTGAAACGGGATACTCAGGTAACCGTAAACTTTGGCGAACAATAGAATCGGAGGTACTTTCCTTGAAATTAAACGAACTTTTGAAAAGCATTGATTATATTTCCTGTAACGCGAAAAGCGACATTGAAATTTCCGAAATAACAAACAATTCAAAAACACTTAACCCGGGCGATATATTTGTTTGTATAAAAGGCTACAAAACCGACGGGCATAATTACGCGAAAAATGCGGAAAAGTCCGGCGCTTCATGCGTAATCGCCTCCGAACCTTTAAATGGAATAAATATTCCGGTTATCTACGTCAAAAACACAAGGCTTGCTCTTGCGCAGGCATCAAAAGTAATTTTCGGCAACCCTTCGGGGAAGCTTAAAGTTATAGGTGTAACCGGAACAAACGGAAAAACAACCACCTGTTATCTTATAAAAAGTATTCTTGAAGCGGCAGGAGAAACCGTAGGACTTATAGGCACGGCGGAAACCATTGTCGGCAGTACAAGAGTACCGGCAATGCGCACAACCCCTGAAGCGCACGAGCTCGGCAAGCTTTTTTCGGATATGCTACGTATGGGGGCAACCTACTGTGTTATGGAGGTTTCATCCCATTCGCTTGAGCTTTACAGAGTTCACGGTATAGAGTTTGTCGCGGGCGTGTTCACAAACCTTACTCACGACCATCTTGATTTTCACGGCACAATGGAAAATTATTTTGCGGCAAAGGCAAAGCTTTTTGATATGTGCGATATCAGTATAGTAAATACAGATGATGACTGGGGCAAAAAGCTTGCCGAAAAACAGCACAAAAAGCTTATTACCTACTCCATAAGCTCCCCCTCCGATTACCGTGCGGAAAATATCATATATAATCCGGACTCCGTGGAATTTGACCTCGGCGGAAAACAATACAGGCTTGGTATTCCGGGCAGATTTTCCGTTTATAATGCTCTTGCGGCAATCTGCACCTGCAAAGCGCTTTCCGTCGATGACGAAAAAATACGGCTCGGACTTGCCGGAACATCGGGCGCGAAGGGTAGATGCGAGGTGCTTAAAACGCCTTCCGATTTTAAAGTCATTATAGATTATGCCCATACTCCGGACGGACTTTATAATATTCTTGACACATTAAAAAAATTTGCGCCCGGACGTATAATATGCGTTTTCGGAGCTGCCGGAGAAAGGGATGCCATAAAACGTCCCGAAATGGGCGAAGTTGTCGGCAAATACGCGGATATCGCGTATATCACAGCCGATAACCCCATAAATGAGGATTTAACGGTAATTTGCTCACAGGTTGAAAGCGGAATAAAAAAGACCGGCTGCAAATATCATATAATATATGATAGAAAAGAAGCTATAATTTCAGCGCTCAATGCCGCAAAAAAGAACGATACCCTACTTCTTGCCGGCAAAGGGCACGAAACTTATCAGCTTATAGGCGATGAAAAGGTGCCTTTCTCGGAAGCCGGGATTGTTAAAGAATATTTCAAAAACAGGGGGAACAGCCTTGAATGATATTATACAAAAGCTAATAACCGCTTTATTCCTTGCCCTCGCGGTAGGAATTATAATTGCGCCGCCCGCCATACACTTTTTTCACAGGCTTAAATGCGGGCAGGAAATCCGTGACGAAGGTCCGGCATGGCATGGAAAAAAATCCGGCACACCCACTATGGGCGGAATGATTTTTATTATTGCCTGCTCGGTAAGCGCGATTATCGTTTCGAGCGAAAGTATAGAAACCATAATGCTGATTTTTTTAAGCGTATCTTTCGGAATTGTCGGTTTTGTTGATGATTTCATTAAGGTTAAGCTTAAACGAAATCTGGGGCTTACAGAGCTTCAGAAGCTTATGCTTCAGATTGTGGCGTCAATTCTTTTTGTGTGGGTTTTAAAGGATAAGCTTACATATATGGATATAATAATACCTTTTACCAAAATAAGCGTAAATATCGGTATGTGGTATTTGCCTTTATGTGTTCTGGCAACAATAAGCACGGTAAATGCCGTAAATCTTACAGACGGTCTTGACGGACTCGCTTCAAGCATATCAATCGTTGTTACAATATTTTTTGTTTTTACGGCATATCTTTTAAAATCCGATTCCGTGGCAATTTTCGGCTGCGCGCTAATCGGCGGAACAGCGGCGTTTTTAATATTTAACAAATATCCCGCAAAAATATTTATGGGTGATACGGGTTCACTCTTTTTGGGCGGCGCTATTGCCGGAATGTCACTCCTGACCGGAACACCTCTGTTTCTCATAATTGCGGGCGGAATGTTTGTTATCGAAACCGTTTCGGTAATTATCCAGGTTGGCTTTTACAAACTTACAAAAAAGCGTGTGTTTAAAATGGCTCCGCTTCATCATCATTTTGAAATGTGCGGATATAAGGAACAGCGCATTGTGGCTATATTTACGCTTGTTTCACTGCTGTTTTGCATAATCTCGTTTGCCGGATTGCTTGTATATTTTCGTTAAATACTGATTGGAAGGGCTTGGTTTAAAGATGGCTAAAAAAGGGCATATAAAAATAAAAAAACTGCCTGCCGCAGATGCGGAATTACTTTCTGTTATTGTCATAATGGTTCTTTTCGGGCTTGTAATGGTCGGAAGCGCAAGCTCGGTTAACGCGCTTTACAGATATGACGACAGTCTTTATTTTCTGCGCAAACAGCTCATTGTTGCTGTTGCCGGCTTTGCTTTTATGTATTTAATATCACGTATAGATTATCATATAATCGCCTCACCCGTTATTATTTTCCTCGGCTACGGCGCTGTATGGTTTTTTATGCTGCTTGCCGCTTTTATCGGCGATAACAGAAACGGCGCAAACCGTTGGATAGACATTGGCGGTATAAGTGTTCAGCCGTCGGAGCCCGCGAAAATCGTTCTGATAGTGCTTACCGCATACATATGCTCAAAGCAAAGCAAAGCGGCGCTTAACCGTTTTGGCAGCGGTGTCGGATTATACCTCGGCATAATAGGCGTTTCCGCTTTTCCTCTGCTTCTCGAAAGACACAAAAGCGCAACAATCGTCTTTGCTATTCTTGTAATTGCGATAAGCTTTATAGGAGGCGCGAACATAAAATATTATCTTATGATGGCTCCGTTTGGTATAGGCGGTGCGCTTGCGTGGGCACTCCACGATGAATACAGCAGACAAAGGGTGCTTATGGCGTTTGACCCGTTTAAAGACCCAAAAGGCTCGGGATATCAGGCGGTACAGTCGCTTTACGCGATAGGCTCGGGCGGAATATTCGGGCTTGGACTCGGACGAAGTCAGCAAAAAATAACATATATTCCCGAACCCCAAAATGACTTTATCTTTTCTATCATATGCGAAGAACTTGGGCTTATCGGTGCTTTAAGCGTTGTGGTTCTTTTTACGTTTTTTATGTTCAGAGGCATTAAGGTTGCGTCAGAAGCTCCCGACAAGCTTGGTAAACTTATTGCGATGGGACTTACAACTCTTATTATGGCGCAGTTTGTTATAAACATATTTGTTGTCACGGCAATGGGTCCGGTTACGGGTATGCCGCTTCCGTTTTTCAGTGCCGGCGGTACAAATCTTCTGTTTACTCTTATGGGCATGGGGCTGCTCTTAAACATTTCAAGACAATCTGTTAAAAAAAGACCTTTAATCTGATGTAACAGGGTTTTAATAATAAACAAGGAATGATAGTATATGCGTATTCTTTTTGCCGCGGGAGGTACGGGCGGTCATATAAACCCCGCAATAGCAATAGCGAAAAAATTCAGAGAACATTTTCCGGACTGTGAAATACTTTTTATCGGAACAAAAAGGGGGCTTGAAAGCAAGCTCGTTCCCCGTGAAGGTTTTGATATAAAATATATCGAAACAGTCGGCTTTAAACGTAAAATCACATTTGAAAATGTTGTTGTTGCGCAAAAAGCTTTAAAAAGTATGTTTAATGCGAAAAAAATTATAAAAGATTTTAAACCCGATATCGTCATAGGCTGCGGCGGATATGTCAGCGGTCCTGTTGTGGCGGAAGCTTCAATCAAAAAAATACCTGCGCTCATTCATGAGCAAAACGCTTTTCCGGGAGTTACAAACAAAATGCTTGCAGGAAAAGCGGATACTGTTTGCATAAGCTTTGAAGAAGCGGCAAAATATTTTAAAAAGGCAAAAAA
>CACZTG010000099.1 GCA_902783995.1 uncultured Ruminococcus sp.
TGTATGGTAGGATATAATCTTTACAATACGCTTACAGAAAACGGAACGGTTTCGAGAGGTCTTTGCGATATAAAAAACGGACAGCTTAAAAGCGTAACTGAATATACAAAAATAGATGGTAGCAGCGGGTTTGATAAAAATTCAATAGTTTCTATGAATATGTGGGGGCTTATGCCTGATATTTTCCCGTATATCAAAGAAAAATTCAAAGACTTTTTGAAAGACAATACCGACATTTTAAAAAGTGAAATTTTTCTTCCGAGCGTAATAAGCAGTAAAATTTCAGAAGGGAAGGGTAAGGTTTATGTTCTTGAAACTCCGGAAAAATGGTATGGAGTAACTTACCGTGAAGATACCGAAACAGTAAAAAAAGCTATGGAAAAGTTTATCAGCGAAGGCTTATATAATTTTAATGAGGTGAAATGAAATGGTAAATCTAAATAAAATTCTTGAAAAATTTAATGTTGAATCGACTATACAGGAATATGGCAACGGCCATATTAATGATACATACTGCACCGAAAAACCGAAATTTATTTTGCAGAAAATTAATACAAACGTATTTAAAAACCCTGACGAGCTCATGGAAAATATTATAAATATTACGAATTTTTTACGTAAAAAAGTTATTGAAAATTACGGCAATCCCGAAAGAGAAACACTTACCGTTCTCAAAACCTTTGATGGGGCAAGCTATTATCGCGCAGACGATACAAATGTTTTCAGACTTTATAAATTTATAGACGGCACCAAAACAGTTGAAAATGATAAAACCATATCCGATTTGTATAACGCCGGAAAAGGATTTGGCAAATTTCAGCGAATGCTTTCGGATTTTCCGGTCAATGAGCTTCATGAAGTAATAAAAGATTTTCATAATACCCCGAAACGTGTTGAACAGCTCAAAAAAGCAATAAATGACGATATAGCCGGCCGCGCGGCTTCCGTAAAAAAAGAAATTGATTTTGCGCTTAAAAATTCGGAATTTGCAGATACTGTTATTAAAGCTATGAATAATAATGAAATACCTTTAAGAGTAACACATAACGACACAAAAATCAATAATATACTTTTTGATAATATCAGCGGCGAGGCTGTATGCGTAATTGACCTTGATACTGTTATGCCCGGCAGTATGCTGTACGATTTCGGGGATGCTTTAAGAATGGGAGCTTCAACCGCTGCGGAGGACGAAACAGACCTTTCAAAGGTACATGTTGACAGAGAGTGTTTTACCGCTTTTTCAAAAGGCTTTCTAAAAGAAGTTAAAGATATTATAACCCCAAAAGAAAAGGAGCTTTTTGCGTTCAGCTTTAAGCTTTTGACTTATGAATGCGGAATACGCTTTCTTGCGGACTATTTAAACGGTGATACTTATTTTAAAATACACAGGGAAAATCATAATCTTGACAGAGCAAAAAATCAGTTTGCTCTTGTTGATGAACTTAACAAAATTGAGCCGGAGCTTAATAATATTATAAAGGAGCTGATTTAATTGCGTATTATTGTATGTAAAAGTTACGATGAATTATCCGAAAAGGCAGCTAACATTGTAGCGTCACAGCTTACGCTTAAACCTGACAGTGTTCTGGGGCTTGCAACAGGCTCAACTCCTCTCGGCACTTACGCGAATCTGGTAAAAATGTACAATGAAGGAGAAATTGATTTTTCCGCTGTAAAGACCTTTAACCTTGATGAATATTATCCGATAAAAAAAGATAATTCCCAAAGCTATGACAAATTTATGAAGGATAATCTTTTTTCTAGCATAAACATAAAGCCCGAAAACACTCATATTCCAAACGGCGAAACAGATAATCCCGAGGCGGAATGTGAAGCATACGAAAAAGCAATAAAAGAAAACGGCGGAATAGACCTTCAGATACTCGGAATAGGTCAAAACGGGCATATAGGCTTTAATGAGCCCGATGTAAACCTCAATTCCTTTACGCATCTTACAAATCTTACCGAAAACACAATCAAGGCAAATTCCCGCTTTTTCGCTTCAAGCGATGAAGTTCCTAAACAAGCGATTACAATGGGAATAGCTTCAATTTTAAAGGCAAGAAAAATTTTACTTCTTGCAAGCGGAGCAAATAAAAGCCGCGTTGTCGGAGAGCTTTTAAATGACGGTATAAATACGTCTGTTCCGGCAACCCTGTTAAAAACTCATCCCGATGTTGTGCTTATATGTGATGAGGACGCGTATTCAGGTTCAAAGCTTGGGGTGGATATAGGTGGAACAAATATAAAATTTGCTGTCGTTGAAGAAAAAAAACTTCTTTTTAAAAGTAAAATAAAAACACCCGAAAAGTTAGATGACATAATTAATGCAATCTGTGATAAAATTATTGAGCTAAAAAAAGAGTATAATATTAAAAGCGCCGGTATTGGAACGCCGGGCGAAATAAAGAA
>CACZTG010000100.1 GCA_902783995.1 uncultured Ruminococcus sp.
GCTGAACAATCATTTGATTACACTGTATCAGTAAAACAGATTAATGTAGCAGAAGAGTGCGAAAAGGTTGATAATTCCTTAATGAATCAGACTACTGACAAACCCACCATTTTCAGGTGGGTTTTTGTCGTATATATTAGATATTTCATCATTGTTGATAAAAAGTGCAAGTGACAGTGGGGACGTGCCATTTTTGTCACGTTTTCATTGACTTTTCAGCTGCGTTATGGTAATATATTGCTATAAGTATGCATGAGGGGTAGTTAAGATGAATAATTTAAAAATAAAAGGAGTTCATTTTTGTGTTTTTCCGGAAACCAAGCTTAAATTTTTGGAAAAGTGCATAAGAACGTGCGCCGGGTGCGGATATACTCATATTGTTCTTGAATTCTGGGGAATGTTAAAATACGACTGTATGAAAGAACTCGGCTGGAATATCGCGTACTCAAAGGAAAAAATAAAGAGCGTCATAGATATTGCGAGGTCACTCGGAATGGAAATAATACCCATGTTCAACCATTTGGGTCACGCCGCGCAAAGCAGAGGTTGCAGCGGAAAGCATGTTGTTCTGGATCAGAATCCCGGACTTGAGCATCTTTTCAGGTCCCACGGCTGGGAATGGGATATTGAAAAAGATGAGGTCCTTGATTTATTAAGACAAATCCGTATGGAGCTTATCGAATTATGCGGAGACGGAGAGTATTTTCATCTTGGCTGCGATGAAGCTTATATGTTCGGAACAAGAGAAAATGCCTCCGATATTTTGTGCGATTATTTAAACAGTATTCAATCCGAACTATCCAAAGTGGGAAGAAGGGCGATAATATGGGGAGATATGTTTCTCGCAAAAAGCGATTTTGAAAACGAGAAATATTTTTACCAGGCAAATCTGAAATCATCCGAAGCGTCCCGTGAAGCATTAAAGAAATTGAATAAAAAAATCATAATAGCGGATTGGCAATACGATATATTTTCGGGTAAATGGAAAAGCTCGGCTATGTTTAAAAAGGCCGGATTTGATGTGCTTTGCTGCCCGTGGGATAATATGGAAAACGCAAGAACCGCCGTTGACTGCGCGGTCGATGAAGAGCTTTTCGGCGTCATTCATACCACATGGGATACATTGGATAACGGCTTCAGAACGATGGTATATACGGGACTTTTGATGAATTCGGAAGACCGCAATGCCGTTATCCCGAAAGAAGTAGGCTTTATCACTTCAAGCATTGTCAGAAAAATGATGCCGTCCCGCGGCAAATACGAGGATGCCGGATGGCGCGAGCATCAGATTTAAAAAGCGAACTCGGTGACAGTGTGTGACAGTGGGGACGTGCCCTTGCCACAATAGAAAAAAATTTATATTTTGATGAACGTCGAAATGACAATTTCAAAGAATAAATATCAAAGGGACGGTTCTTCTGACAACCTCATAACAGCAAATGTGTCAAGGGAGCCGTCCCCTTGACACATTATTATATCAGCTTTTTTGGCGTCTGCCGACTCTGCTTAAATTATACCGTTCCGGTTTTTGAGTTCCTTAATCTTTCCAGTCAAATTCGGGTTCCTTAGCACCTTTTTTGACCTTCTTATAAACTGCCTGAACAATCGGACCGGAAATGAATGCCAGAACCGTTATGCCCCAGCCGGCAACAATGTTGCTCCAAAGCGGATAGCCGCCGTAGATGCCGGTGCCGCTTGCAAAGTGATTGTTGTAAATGTTCCAGCAGCAAAAGCCGAGCAGCACAATGGGTGCGATAAACTTCACCGAAAGCTTGAACCACCACAACGGCATTTTGAAGCTTCCTGTGTTTTTGTTGATTTCTTTTAAGATAATCTCCGGCTTGAAGAACCAGCCGACAAAGAAACATTCTAATGCGCCGACCAAAATCATATTATACTGATTTGTCCAGTTATCCACCGTGTCAAGCCACGCAAGACCGCTTTTGGTTGCATAAAGCAGCGAAATCACACCCGCCACGATGCAGACACCAAGCGTTGTCTTATGCGGGTTGATTTTGAATTTATCTGCAACGGCGGTAGAAACGCCCTCTGCAATGGAAAACGCAGAATCGATTGCCAGCGAGCAAAGGCATAGATAGAATACCAATCCGAATGCCGCATTGACCCAGCCGACACTTGTGAGCTTTATGATAGCGGTCGGATAAATGATGAACGCTGTTACGATACCCGACGAAGACATATCACTCGCCGTCATGCCAACACCGTACATAGTAGTAAACATTACAATACCGGACAAAACGCTGACAAAAAGGTCGGAGAATGCGATGATGAGCGCATCTGCCGCAATATTTGCATCGTCTTTCACATACGAACCGTATGCGAACATAATTGCCATCATAATGGATAGAGAATAGAATACCTGTCCCATAGCGTCAACGATTAAGTTCGGGAGCATATTGACGGCGTTGCCATCTTTATCCACAGAATGGATAACCGATTGAAAGTCCGGCGTAAAGAGCTTTTTCAAGCCTTCGCCCGAGCCCTGCATCGAGATTCCCTTAACTGCAAGTATTCCGAGGAATATAATCGGCAGCAGCAAACCGGTGTATTTTACGACTTTTCCTGCCGAAACTGTGCCTTTCCGGATACAAAGGTAAATCAGTACCCATCCGAAAGCAAGACATGCAATTACCGTCCACGATGGTGTAAACGAACCGTTATTCCAGCCGAGCTCGGGGTTACCGATCAAATCACCGAAAACACCTTGTGCCGCCGGAGCTGCATCAGCTCCCATTGCGGTGATACCCGCAAACTTGAAACTGAAGATTGCCATCATGATTACCCATGCAAAAACAACCGCGTAATATGTAGTAATGACGAATGCGTTTGTGGTACCTGCCCAGCCGACGAACTCGGCTTTCTTATTTACCGCACGCATTGCGCCGGGTGCGCCCAGCTTGGTTTTGCGTCCGAGCGAAATTTCCATCATCAGAAGCGGAACGCCCAAAACAAGCATCGCTAAAATATATACCAGCAGGAAAGCCCCGCCGCCGTACTTTGCCGCCAGCCCCGGAAAACGCCATGCGTTGCCAAGTCCGACCGCAGAGCCGATCGCAGCCATGATAAATGTGCCGCGACTTGCCCATGTTTCTCTTTTTTCAGCCATAAAAAATCCTCCTCTTTGTTAAAAAATAGAATCTGCTTTAAATGATTCGTCACAAAAACAGTTTTATCTTGTTGAAAATTATATCATATCTTATACAAAATGTCAATACATCCATATTTTCTTTGCCCGGATTTGTATGAAGAAGAACCTTCGGTTAAAAAAACAGCTTTTTGTTTTTTAACATATTGATTTTTTACATTATTTATGTTAAAATTAATAAAAAACAAAAAGGAACGGTGAAAAATGAAACTGATATCATGGAATGTAAACGGTTTAAGAGCTGTAATAAATAAAGACTTTGAAAAAATTTTCAGGGAACTTGACGCCGATATCTTTTGTCTGCAGGAAACAAAGCTTCAGGCGGGACAAATTGACCTCAGCTTTGAAGGCTACAGCTCATATTGGAACTACGCCGAAAAAAAAGGCTATTCCGGCACAGCCGTTTTTACAAAGAAGGAACCGATTGGCGTTACATACGGGCTCGGAATTGATGTTCACGACCACGAAGGCAGGGTTATAACGCTTGAGTTTGATAATTTTTATTTTGTATGCGTATATACTCCCAACTCGCAGGACGAGCTGAAGCGGCTTGATTACCGTATGGCGTGGGAGGACGCTTTTCGTGAATATTTGTGTTCGCTTTCTGCAAAAAAATGGGTTATAGTTTGCGGTGATATGAATGTTGCGGCAACGGAAATTGACCTAAAAAACCCAAAAACAAACCTTCACAACGCGGGTTTTACGGCAGAAGAAAGAGAAAAATTCGCGCTTCTTTTAAAAAGTGGCTTTACCGACACCTTCAGGCATTTTTATCCGAAGCTTGAAGGCGCGTATTCATGGTGGTCGTACCGTTTTCACGCGAGAGAAAAGAACGCAGGCTGGCGTATAGACTACTTTTTAACCTCGGAAAGCCTTAAAGATAAGCTTGAAAGCGCCTCCATTCACTCCGAAATTTTCGGCTCCGACCACTGTCCGGTCGAGCTTGTTATTAACATTTAATTTTCTGTTTAAAAGCACCCGACTGTGAAGCCGGGTGCTTTTCCGATTTTATCTTGACAAATAATTGTAAAGTATTACCGCCGCGTCCGCCCTTGTGAGAAGCCCGGCGGGATTAAAATTACCGTTTCCGTCTCCGCCTATAACCTTCATTCCCGCAAGTATGCTTATGCTTCCCGTGTTTTCGGCTACATCAGCGAACATAGGCTTATAAATGCCTTCAATATCAGCAACCTCACGGTAGCCGAGCGCCGACACAAGCATAACTGCCGCCTGTTCTCTTGAAACGGCCGCGTCGGGCTCACGCTGTCCTTTTTCCAAAATTCCCCTGTTATACGCAAAACGATATGCCGCTTCGTAATCATAATCTTCGGTTATTAATGCGCTGCTGTAGCTTTCAAATACCGAGCGAAGAAACGCAAGAAAATCTTTCTGAGTTATATATTCTTGAGGCTTATACTCGCTACCGCCATAGCCTATGCCGCAGCCGCAAAGCGTTGTTATCGCTTTTTCCGCGTAATGTCCCGAAATATCCGTATATTCTTCCGCCGCTTTAACTTCCTCATTCATCTGTTTGCCTGTAAAAGCGTCAATCACAGTGTTTCCTCCGAGATAATATACCGCTATGGCCTTATCATATTTTTTAAGTTCTTCGCTGCTGCAGGTAAAAACATACATCGGCTCAAAAACAGCCTTGTCAAATATAATATCTGCTGCCGTGTCAATATCCAAAACCCCTTCCGGCAAAGGAAAGCTCTCTTTTGAGCGGTTAAGGTTAAAACGCAGTAATTCACCTGTTTCCTCATCAATATTGACGGAAATATTGTCAAAGTCACATCGGATACCGTTTACGTATCTTGTATATTCCAAATAGCCGTCTGACGAGTGAAGCTCCGAAAAACGAAAACCGTTATTTTCATCTTTTGAAGGAAAATACTTTGGCGCAAGGCTTTTCAAAGCCGCTTCCCCAAGCTCTTTAAGCTTGTCCGAATCAAGCTTTTTACCGCTTTCTTTATCATTATACGTATATTTTGAAAAAGCCGTGATTTCGCCTGTTTCGGCGTTTACCGCAGCATATGCGTCTGTTTTGTCGTCATCCGAAAAATATAAGCGGTACAAATAAGCTTTCTCATTATATTTATCCTTATAAAGATTTACGCTTTTAAGCGTCAGCTTATCGGAAAGCTTAACCGCCTTGTTTGAACGGACAAGCCTTTCCGCTTCCTTTTCGGAGATAAGCCCCGCAATTTTTTCAAGCTCCGCTGTTTCGGCAGGGCTTAAATATGACGCTCCGCCGCTCTCATCCGCCGCCGCTTTTGATTCCATCGCCCCGTTCCTGCCGAAGTAATGGTCATATGTTGGTGAAATACGCTTAACAACCTCTCCCGTCACCGCGCTTATGTATTCTTCACTGTCTCTGTCCTTCGGAAGCCACACAAGCACATTTTTGTATCCGTCCCCGCGTCCGTCCCATTCTCTCTGATAACAAAGCTCAAAACCGAAATTTTCCTTATAACTTTCTGCGGCTGCTTTAAAATCTATAATCTTATCCACATTCTCATACTCAACGCCGTCCGTATAATCAATCCGGAAATTTGTCACTTCGCCGTCGGCAGTTACCGCGACATAACCGCTGTTATCGCGTACAGGAAGCCCGTTTTCAAAAAGCTGAACGGTAAAATTTCTGTTTCCGCCCGAAATACTTTCATTTCTATCGTTGCTCCACACCTTAACCTTTCCTGCTAAAGAAGGGTTGATTTTTTCGGCAAATTCTATTATTTTTTCGCTAAGTTCCGCGTTTGATAATTTCGCGAACGATAACTTATCATCTCTGACGTATTCAGAGCTGTATTTGTTATAACTTATAATAACCCCGTTATCTTTTATCGAAACATAAAGGTTTTTAAAATCATTGTCATTTTCAAAAGACCACTCAAAGCTGTAAACCGTACCATCTTCATCTGTTCTTGAATCCGTTGTCACCTTGTCGTATTCGTCCGTCGAGCCTATTCTTTCCTTTACAATTTTCAAAAATTTCTCCGTGTCCGCAGCCCTGCTGTCTGCCGCAAAAGCCGCAATCTGCAGAATAAGTGTTAAAATCAGAATAAAAACAAATAAATTTTTCATTATAATCCTCCTTTGTTTAATCTATTATTATTTTACATATCTCCGCTTTACCTCCCGAAGGCCGCGAAACATATGTTATTTTCAAGTCGGCGCCGCTTTTTATATCGGATAATTCAGCCTTTTCCCCGTCCGCTTTTAACAGTACCGCCGATTTTATATCCCCCGATACAGTGCCGTATATCGGGTCATTTACCGTAATCACATCTCCGTTTACGGAAACGCAGCTTACAGTTACATCAAGGGGTAGCTCGGAGCCTTTACTCATTACCGCGCTGTTTTTGCCTTGCGCGCTTCGCGATGCTCCGGAAGCAGAAACGCTTTTTTCTTCATAAACAGTGCCTCCGTCATATTCATCCGTATTTTCGGGCACAGCTTCCTCTTTAAGACTGTCCGATGATATATTTTTTTCGGTCTCCTGCTCTACCGGTGCGGACGCGGCAAAAGTTAAAGCCTCCTCACCCGCTTTATCATCTGCCCGACTGCCTTCCTTCGCTGTATCAGCTTCGGTATTTTCGGAAACAGTCTTTGCCGGCTCTGTTTTTTCTTCTTTCACAGCGGTCTGCACGTTCTCTGTTTTTGCATTATTGACAGCCGGCATACCTTTATCTTCTTTTGTTGTGTTTGTTTTCTCCTTATCGCCTGCCGTCTCAACACTTTCGGATTTTTCCGAAACCGCGTGTTCTTTTTCATCGGACTGTTCTTTTTCATCAATAATGCTTTCTGTTAAATCGCTTTTAAGCGCGGTGTTTTTATCATCGGGCGGCAAGATAAAACGATTTACGGCGCTGTAACAAATCAGTATCGCGGCAAGCGACGCGGCAACAGTTACAGGTAAATGATACGCTCCGGCTTTTTTCGGGAAAGATGATACCGTATCCGCCTTTTTAAAAATTTCTTCAAGCGCTTTTTCCTTACCGGTACAGATTTCGTTGTTTGCCGCCTTATACAGTTTTTGAATGTTCATCATCGCACCTCCCGTCCAAAGATTTTTTAAGCATATTCCTGCCTCTGTGAAGAAGCGTTTTGACCGTTGCTTCTTTTTCCCCGAGACATTCCGCTATGCTTTTGACCGACATATCCTCATAATAAAAGAGGTGTAATGCCGTTTTATATTTTTGAGGGAGCTTTAAAACGGCATAATACACTTCGCTTATTTCGGGAGAGGAAAACGGGATATTTTCATCAAGCGGAACCGTCCTTTTGAACCATAAATCCGAAAAAACGCTTTTACTGCGGTTTACGGTAACACGAATAAGCCATGCTTTAACGTGCTCCTCGCTTTCAAAAACTTTATCGGACTTAAGAAAACGCAAAAAAACCTCCTGAGCGACATCATCGGCATATTGTCTGCTCTTTGTGCACGACAAAGCAAGACGATACACCATATCATAATATTTTTCCGTCATTTCACGCCGTGAAATGCACATACGCTCTTCCCTCCCTCTATACATAATACCCTGCAAAAACAAAAAAAGTTTCATTTTTTTTAAACAACTTATTATAATTTTACAACAAAATTTTAAGAATGTCAATCTTGCAAAAATATTACAAAAAAATAAATATGTTTTTGGTAATAATTTTGTAAAAATACGGTTGAATTTTTTTTTGATATATGATACAATAATAGTGGATATTGTAGTGTATGCAAAAAAATTTGAAAGAGGTAAAGCCATGAGCAATATTTCGACTGTTATTCTGGCTGCCGGAGCAGGCACAAGAATGAAATCATCAAAAGCAAAGGTTGTACACAAAGTCTGCGGAAAACCAATGGTTAAGTGGGTTTACTCCCAAGCGGAAAAAATAAATTCCGATAAAATTGTTACTGTTATAGGTCACGGGCGCGAGCAGGTTAAAGAGGTTCTCGGAGAAGATAAAATTTATGCTGTTCAGGAGCAGCAGCTCGGTACGGGACACGCGGTAATGGGCGCTCTTGAAAAAATTCCCGACGGCGGCATTGTTATTGTATTATGCGGTGACGCTCCTCTTATAACCGCCGAAACTTTAAAAGCGGCAACGGATTTCCATATAAAAAGCAGATGCGCCGCAACCGTAATAACTGCGGATATAGATAATCCGACAGGCTACGGAAGAATTTTACGTAATGAAAGCGGCAGTGTTCTCGGTATTGTTGAAGAAAAAGACGCAACCGACGAGCAAAGAAAAATAAAAGAAATAAATTCTGGTTCTTACTGTTTTGATACCGCCCTTTTACGCGCGGCTATTTCAAACCTTAAAAACGAAAACGCAGCGGGCGAGTATTATCTCACAGATACGCTTGCGATACTTCTTGAAAACGGCTATGAGGTCGGTGCTTTTAAAATTCCCGACATAACCGAGCTTATGGGTATTAACAATATGCTTCAGCTTTCGCAGGCGGAAAAAATTATGCGTGAACGCATAAACAAAGCTCATATGCTTGAAGGAGTAACTGTAATCTCTCCCGAAAATACATATATAGGAGCGGATGTTACAATCGGTACGGATACCGTAATTCTCCCGGGAAGCATAATCGGTGAAGGCTGCGTTATCGGAAACGGATGTATTATAGGTCCGAACGCTAACCTCAAAGAATGTGAAATCGGTGACGGAAGTGAAATAAATTCCTCAACAATAGTAAAAAGCCGCATAGGTAAAAACGTCAATATGGGTCCTTACGCTTATGTCAGACCAAATTGCGTTATTGCCGATAATGTTAAAGTCGGTGATTTTGTCGAAGTAAAAAACTCCAATGTCGGCGAAGGTACAAAAATAGCTCATCTCACATATGTGGGCGACAGTGACGTCGGCTCCGGCGTAAATTTCGGATGCGGAACGGTAACGGTAAATTACGACAGTAAAAAGAAACACAGAACAACCATTAAAGACGGCGCGTTTATCGGCTGCAACACAAACCTTGTAGCGCCGGTAACGGTAGGCGAAGGCGCTTACACAGCCGCAGGCTCAACCATTACGGAGGACGTCCCGGGTGGCTCTCTTGCAATTGCGAGAAACCGTCAGACGGTCAAAGAAAAATGGCGGGAAAAGAAATACGGCAAATAACCCTGGCAAAGCCCGGTTATTAAATATTTTAAGCTGCGGACGCCGGCATAATGGTTAAATGTTCAAGGGATATCTTTAAACGGTGCAATGAACGTGAAAACTGATGTTATGGACGGAAGTCGCAGTCTTACAAGCGAAAGGAAATGAACTATCATGGCATCAACAACTCACGGAAAAAACATCAAAATTTTTGCGGGCAATTCTCACAAAAAGCTTGCGAAAGAAATTGCGGCAAGGCTTCAGCTTAACCTCGGAAACGCCGAAGTCAAAACCTTCAGCGACGGTGAAATCTGCGTTAATATCAATGAAACCGTCCGCGGCTCGGAAGTGTTTATTATTCAGTCAACAAGTCTTCCCGTCAA
>CACZTG010000101.1 GCA_902783995.1 uncultured Ruminococcus sp.
GGGGATAGGAAAAAAAGATTCAGAACGGACAAACTGAGCTGAGAAAGCTCACATAGTGGGCTTTCTCAGGTTACCCGAAGGCGTACAAAGGTACGTCGAGAGGCGAAGTTTGTTCGTAGCAAAAAGGCTTAAAATAAAGAAAAATCGAATAAAATGAGATTTTTAGACCAAATGAACACACTCTGATAATTATAAACAACCTACATTCTGCTTTATTACTGCCTTTTTGCGATCTGGACTTTTTAACATCCCCAATTCTTTTTATCACAAAAAAACACCTATATATTTTTCTTCCATACGAAACGGCTTATACGACATTTTGGCGTGACGCAGGTTTTCGTGTCCCATATCGTCCTCACGGTTGACGTAAATCAAATCCGCCGCTTCATTTTTTAAATACAGATTGTTAATGGCGGCATACGCTCCCCGGATATCCTTTTCGGCTTTTTCAATATGTATTATCACGGTATCGCCGCTGCGCTCCGCAACGGTCGCCGCCGCGATTTTTCCGTCAATTTTAAGGCAGGCGCCCGAAAGCTTAAGCGCCTCGAAATTATCAAAAAACCTCTTAATAACAAGCGTTTCGGTATCGGTAAAGCTGTGAGCAAGACAAAAAGCCTGTACCTCCGCAAAATTTCCCGCCGATATTTTTTCGTATGTAAAATTATTTTTCAAAAAGCTGTTCAGCATATTTTTTTTCGCGTGAAGCTCCTTGCCGTGAAGCGATATTAAATCCTCCGTTTTGTATATATAATCGTCGCTGTCACGTAATCTTTCAAACCGAATCTCATTTCCGAAAAGTCTTTCGGCGCGTTCTTTCAGCGCTGCGTTCAGCATACCCAAAACCGGCGTTTTCCCTTTCTCGTGAGCATAGGCGATAACTTTTTTAACAAGCTCTTTTTTGTCGCCGCCGCCGAGAGGATAGCTTATCATAAGGCGATTTTCACTTATTAAAGCGCAGCTTATGTAAAATTCGTCCGTACAGTAAACACAAGTGCCGAAAACTCCGCCCCAGGCAAAAGCGTTACCGAAGCAGTAATCGCCGTTAAAGACGCCTTCCGCTTTGCGGAATTTTTCATATGCGGCTCTATGTTTTACAGAAATTTGTTCAAGCATAAATTCATATCCTTATTCTTCAATAAATTTGGCGCTGCTGCGCCGTTTGCCTTTGTATTTTAAAAGATATTCTTTGTCATTTTCGGAAAGCGGCGCCGTTTTTAACAAGTCGGGACGCTTTCTCCATGTGCGAAAAAGCTGTTGTTTTCTTCGCCACTGCGCTATATTTTTATGATGCCCCGATAAAAGCACATCAGGTACGCGCCTGCCGTCAATTTCCTCGGGACGTGTATATTGAGGATATTCAAGAAGCCCGTCATAAAGCGATTCCTCGGTAAAAGCTTCTTCCTCCGGAAGCACCCCCGGCACCATACGGCATACGCAGTCGATAACCGCCATTGCCGGGATTTCGCCGCCTGTCAGCACATAATCACCGACAGAAAGCTCCATATCGACCGAGCTTTCAATTATACGCTCGTCAATCCCCTCGTAATGGCCGCAAAGAAAAACAAGATGCTCATTTTTTAAAAGCTCTTTCGCGAGTGTCTGATTAAAAAGCTTTCCCTGAGGTGACATATAAATGACAAAAGGTTTTTTCCCGCCTTCCTTAACGGCTTCAAGCGCCGACAAAACCGGCTGAACAGCCATAACCATACCTCTGCCGCCGCCGTACGGGGCGTCATCGACATGACCGTGTTTAAGCTTTGTATAAGCTCTTATATTTGTAAAATTTATATTTAAAATGCCCTTTGCTCTTGCCCTTCCGATAATGCTTTCACCGAGGACAGCCTCCATCATTTCGGGAAAAAGCGTTAAAACATCAATCTTCATCATAAGTAATTCCCCTTATATGGGTAATATCCATACGTTTATTTTTCGTATCGGTTTTTAAAATAAATTGCTTTACGGCAGGAATAAGATACTCCTTGCCTTTTTCGTTTATTACGGAATATACATCATTCGCGCCCGTAAAAATAACCTCTTTTAAAGTTCCAAGAAGCTCGGCTTCGCCATTTTCATAATGAGCGTACACCTCCATATCTTCAAGGTCTTTAACGTAATAAGTTCCCTCTTTCGGCGCGGGTAGGTCGCTTTCGTTTACGGTAACAATCTTTTCACGCAGTTTTTCGGCTTCAAGCGGATTATCAAGCCCGCGGAGCTTTAAAACGGCGCAGCCTCTTGCGGTTTTTACCGACAGCACCGTATAAACGGCACTGCCGATATAAACTTCTTTAAAATTTTTTAAAAAGGCGGCGTTGTCGGCATAGGGCAAAACCTTAATTTCTCCGTGTACGCCGTGAATATTTACAATTTTTCCTATTTCAATTTTATTCATTTTACGCGCCTTTCTTTCCTGTAAATTCCTGTTTTTTAAAAGAAAACAGGGTTTTAATAGAAACCTACTAAAACCCGATTTTGCCTACTGTAAAATCTCAACGGAAACCTTTTTGTCCTCACGAATAGCGGCAGCCTTTATAACAGAGCGAATCGCTTTCGCAATTCTGCCCTGCTTGCCTATTACCTTGCCCATATCGGATTCGTTTACACGAAGCTCAAGAACAACTGCCTGCTCGGTACCTGCTACTGTTACGTTGACATCTTCGGGGTGGTCCACAAGAGATTTCGCAATGTTTTCAAGTAGTTCCTTCATTTTTGTAACCATACCCTTCCGCAAATACTTTTAAAGTTACATTTCAATACCGGCTTTTTTAATAAGCGCTCTTACGGTATCTGTAGGCTGCGCGCCGTTTTTAAGCCACTTCTGTACTTTCTCGGCGTCAATGTTTATTTCAGCCGGGTCCGTAAGAGGGTTAAAGGTACCGATTTCCTCAATAAAACGGCCGTCCCTCGGATATCTTGAATCGGCAACAACCACTCTGTAAAAAGGAGCTTTTTTCGCGCCCATTCTTCTAAGACGAATTTTAACTGCCATTTGTTTCACCTCCCAAAAATATAAGATATATTAAAAATATCTTCTGATATTTTAAAACGGTTTTATCTTTCGTTAAGATTAACGTAGGGCTGTTTTTCCTTAACGTTTATATACGCGGGACGTATAATTTTGCCGTTATTCTGGATTTCCTCAATTCTGTGGGCGCTCCAGCCCGCAACGCGCGCAATCGCGAAAAGCGGAGTATAAAGCTCTCCCGGCAAATCCAGCATCTGATAAATAAGTCCCGAGTAAAAATCAACATTGGCGCTTACGCCTTTATACATTTTACGCTTTGATTTAATCACTTCGGGCGCAAGCTTTGCCACCGTCTGATACAGCTCATAATCTTTTTCTTTGCCTTTTTCCGCCGCAAGCTCTTTCGCGCACTCCATAAGTATATCCGCTCTCGGGTCGGAAAGCGAATAAACCGCATGCCCCATACCGTATATAAGCCCGGAGCCGTCAAAAGCTTTTTTATCAAGCAATTTTTCAAGATAGCAAGCAATTTCATCTTTGTTTTCGGTGTCAATGTTTTTTTTCATATCCTTAAACATTTTGACAACTTTAATATTCGCTCCGCCGTGCCTCGGTCCTTTAAGCGAGCCGAGCGCCGCGGCAATTGCGGAATATGTGTCCGTTCCCGACGAGGTTACCACGTGAGTTGTAAAGGTGGAATTATTACCGCCGCCATGCTCCGCGTGGAGTACAAGCGCAAGGTCAAGCATTTTGGCTTCAAGCGGAGTAAACTTTCCGTCTTCACGAAGCAGATGAAAAATATTTTCCGCCGTGGAAAATGTTTTATCCGGTGTATGAATATAAAGATTATCGTCGCGGTGATAGTACCTGTGCGAGCAGTACGCGTAAATTGCCAGCATGGGAAAAACCGCTATAAGCTGCATACACTGCCTTAATACATTTTCGATTGAAGTGTCGTCAGGATTGTTATCGTAAGCGTAAAGGCAGAGGACGCATCTCGTAAGTATATTCATCATATCCTTGCCGGGCGCTTTTAAAATCATATCTCTTACAAAAGAGGGCGGAAGCGACCTGTAATCCGCAAGCGCTTCCTTGAATTTTTCAAGCTGCGCTTTATCGGGAAGCTCCGAAAAAAGAAGCAGATAAACAGCTTCCTCAAAGCCGAAGCGGTTATCCTTTAAAAAGCCTTTTGTAAAATCTTTAATATTTACCCCGCGGTACGAAAGCTCTCCCGCGCAGGGGATACTTTTTCCGTCCGGAGTTTTTTCTTTTGATTTTATACGTGAAATTTCCGTAAGACCTGTTACAACGCCGTTTCCGTTGAGGTCGCGAAGCCCGCGGTAAACGTTGTGTTCAAGGTACATTTCGGGTTTTATACCGTTACTTCTGTTTGATTTTTCTGCAAGTTCTTTAATGTACGGGGTTATGGCGGAATAATCTCTCTTCATTCAAAATCCCTCCTCGCTCCTCTTATGCCTTTTAAAACGGCATTTTAAAGCCTCTTGACATCTTTTTCATCATACCTTTGTTACCCATCATTTTTTTGACCATTTTCTGCATCTGTTCAAACTGACGAAGCAGCTGATTTACGTCCTGCACCTTCATGCCGCAGCCGTTCGCGATTCTTACCTTGCGGCTGCCGTTTATAACAGACGGATTTCGCCTTTCCGCCGGCGTCATTGAAAGAATAATCGCTTCAATTCTGCTCATACGACTGTCGTCGATTTCAACATCCTTCATATTGTTCATACCGGGCAGCATACCGACAAGCTGTGACATAGGTCCCATTTTTTTGAGCTGATTCATCTGCGCGAGAAAATCCTCCAGCGTAAACTGACTTTGCCTTAAACGCTTTTCCATTTCGGCTGCCTGTTTTTCGTCAAAAGCCTCCTGCGCTTTATCAATAAGCGTAAGAACATCACCCATACCGAGGATTCTTGTTGCCATACGGTCCGGATAAAACGGCTCAATATCGGAAAGCTTTTCACCCACACAAGCAAATTTTATAGGCTTTCCCGAAACCGCGCGCACCGAAAGCGCCGCGCCGCCTCTTGTATCGCCGTCAAGCTTTGTAATAACAACGCCCGTAATATCAAGCTGACTGTTAAAGCTTTCCGCCACGTTTACGGCGTCCTGTCCCGTCATAGCGTCAACAACAAGCAGTACCTCCGAGGGCTGTGTTTTCTCTTTTATATCGGAAAGCTCTTTCATAAGCTCCTCGTCAATATGAAGCCTTCCCGCTGTATCTATAATAACAAGGTCGTTCCCGTGCTCTTTTGCGTGAGCTACGCCTTTTTCGGCAATTTCAACAGGGCTTATTTTATCACCCATACTGAAAACCGGTACATTTAACTGCGCGCCGAGAGTTTCAAGCTGTTTAATCGCGGCGGGACGGTAAACGTCACCCGCAACAAGCAGCGGCCTTTTACCGTTTTGCTTGCGAAGCAGCGCGGCAAGCTTGGCGGAGGTTGTTGTTTTACCCGCGCCCTGAAGCCCCGCCATCATTATGACCGTCGGCGGCTTTGAGGAAAAAACAACCTTTGCGTTTTCCGTACCCATAAGGGCGGTAAGCTCTTCACGTACTATTTTAATAACCTGCTGACCGGGTGTAAGGCTTTCAAGAACCTCACTTCCCTTGCAGCGTTCGGAAACCTTTGCCACAAAATCTTTAACAACACGGAAATTAACGTCCGCCTCAAGAAGCGCAAGCTTGACCTCACGCATTGAAGCTTTAATATCCGCTTCCGTAACCTTTCCGTGCCCTTTAAGCTTGGCGAAAACATTTCCAAGCTTTTCGCTTAATCCTTCAAATGCCATAATCCGTCACCCCGCTTAAAGCTCTGAGCCTGTCAATTTCATTAAGAAGCCCCATAAGCTCCTCGTCCCTGCCGTCTTTATTTTCGATTAAATGCTCTGTTTTTATTCTGATAATTTTAAGCTCCCTCGCCATATCCATAAACCGCTTCGCAAAGCCCATCTGCGCTTCCGCCTCGGAGAGTATGTTTTCGGACTTTTTAAGCGCATCGCGGACTCCCTGACGCGTTATATTCATTTCCGCGGCAATTTCGCTGAGGGATAAATCCTCGTTATAATATTCCTGCATCATTTCCGCTTGCTTGTCGCTTAAAAGCGACGAATAAAAATCAAGCAGTACGCAAATATTTAAGTTTTTCATATTTATATCATATCCTTTACAAAAAAGCTGTAAAGTATTTTGCTTTACATAGTATATCATTTTTTTTTGCGTTTGTCAAGTGTTTTTAACATTTTTTGCATTTGCCTATATAAATATTAAAAAGGACAAGCCGAATGTTTACAAATTTTTCACACTATTTACACAAAACTGTTGTAAAATATAAAAAAATAAGCTATAATTAAAGAAAAATGTTTCGGAATTTTTAGAAAGGAATATTATTATTATGTATAACATTCTGGTTGCCGATGATGAAGAAAAAATACGTGAAGTTATAAAGGAATATGCCGAGTTTGAAGGATATACCGTTTATCAGGCGGAGAACGGTATGCAGGCGCTGGATATGGTTAAGGAAATGGATTTTGACCTTATTGTTATGGACGTTATGATGCCGAAGCTGGACGGCTTTTCCGCCTGCAAGGAAATAAAAAAAATTAAAGATATTCCCGTTCTTATGCTTTCGGCGAGAGGCGATGAATATGATAAGCTTTTCGGCTTTGAAATCGGTGTTGACGATTATGTGGTCAAGCCGTTTTCGCCAAAGGAGGTTATGGCAAGAATCAACGTGATAATTCGCCGCCATAAGCCTTCCGGCAACACAAAAAACGAAACTCTTGTTTTTGGCGGGCTTGAAATTGATATGGCCGGCAGAAATGTTTATGTTGACGGTGAAAAAGTTGATATGACTCCGAAAGAATACGACCTGCTTTTTTATCTTGTACGAAACCGCAACATCGCGCTTAGCCGTGACAAACTGCTTGAAGACGTGTGGGGATTTGACTTTTTCGGTGACGACCGGACGGTTGATACTCACATAAAAATGCTGCGCGGAAGCATAGGGGCTTACCGTGATTATATAGTAACCTTACGAGGTCTGGGATATAAATTTGAGGTGCCGCAGTCATGAAAAAAGAAAAAAACACTCATAGTATGCATATGCGAATGTGGGCATATTTTCTTGTGCTCGCGGTGCTTATTATGGCAATGATATGGTGCCTTCAAACAGCTTTTTTAAAAACCTATTATTCGGTTATGAAAAGTCATCAGATAAGCCTTTACGGCAACGAGATTTTTCTTGAGTTCAAGCCTGAAAACGGCGTTGACGACGCTTTTATAAAAAAGCTTGATAAAATGTGCTTTGAACGGGGAATAAACGCGCGTATCTTTTCCGAAAACGGTGAGCTTGTTTATTCTCCCGAAATGTATATGTTCGGCAATTATAAATTTAATACAGACAATTTGACAGGTCCGGGCAAAAGCAGGGCCAAGCTTAAAAACCCAAAACCGCATATTGACGGTTTTCTCGAAAACCGTGAAGAAATTTTAAAAGAAATAAAAGCCGGAAAAAGCGTTGCTGTAAAAAAAATTAAAAATCAATTTTTTCACACAGAGTATATTGTATATACAAGGCTTTTAAAAACAAAAACCGAAAATTATTATTTGTCGATAACCTCATCGCTTGCTCCCGTTGACGCAACAAGTCAGGTTCTGCAAAACCAGCTTATGTTAATCAGCATTATTTCACTTTTAATGGCGTTTTTGCTTTCGTTCTTTTTCGCAAAGCAGCTTGTAAAGCCTCTTGTACGAATTACGGATTCAGCGAAAAAGCTTGCCGCCGGTGATTACAGTGTTGAATTTGAAGGCAGCACATATACCGAAATAGACGAGCTTTCAAAAACTCTTAACAACGCGGCAAGGGAGCTTTCAAAAACCGATACGCTTCGGCGTGACCTTATCGCTAACGTGTCGCACGATTTAAGAACGCCCATGACGATTATAAAATCGTATGCCGAAATGATACGTGACCTTTCCGGCAACAATCCCGAAAAGCGCGCCGCTCATACACAGGTTATAATTGATGAGGCGGACAGGCTTACAACGCTTGTCAATGATATTCTTGATTTATCAAAGCTTGAATCGGGCACGGCAAAAATTACATTTGAAGAATTTAACCTTTCGCGTGAAGTCAGCGAAATTGTCAGCCGGTTTAAGGTTTTCAGTGAAACAAGGGGTTATACGTTTAACAGCGATATTGAAAAAAATCTTTTTGTTGTTGCCGACGAACATTCGATTGTGCAGGTTATTTACAACCTTATAAGCAATGCCGTAAATTACACGGGTGATGATAAGGTTGTGTTTATTACTCTTAAAAAATGGGGTAAAAGCGCGCGTTTTGAGGTAAAGGATACAGGCGAAGGTATTGCGGAAGCCGATAAAGAGCTTATATGGAACAGATATTACCGTGCGAGTGAGCTGCACAAAAGAACGAAGCTCGGTACGGGAATAGGGCTTTCTATAGTAAAGAATATTCTTGAAAACCATAACGCGCTTTACGGCGTAAAAACAGCACCCGGCAAAGGCTCTGTCTTTTGGTTTGAGCTTCCGCTTTCCGAGGAAGAAATAAGCTGAATAAAATATTACAATACGGCGGGCATACTTGCAGCCTAAGTATGAATATATCCGAATATGTGAAGCTTGCCGGTATTTTCATTTCTCAATTGTTTTAAGATTATTTTTGTTTAAAAATGCAGAAACAATATCGGTTGAGTGTTCTGCGCCAAAAGCAGCGGTCCGTAATGTTATAAGGGAATTTTTAATCAAAAACATCGGAAAAAAGTTTTTTATTTAGTGCATTTCGGATATTGACTTTTTTTATTATATATTGTAAAATATTTTAAACAGTTTCTTGGAAGGTGAGCTTTGAGTATGCAAAATGAAAATGTAATTGTGCTTGATTTCGGCGGACAATATAATTTGCTGATTGCCAGACGCGTAAGAGATTTGAATGTCTATTGCGAAGTGCTTCCGTATAAAACGCCGATTTCGGAAATCGCCGCGAAAAAACCGAAGGGGATTATCTTTACCGGCGGACCGAACAGCGTTTATGCCGAAGGCTCACCGCTTTACGATAAAAAAATTCTGGAGCTTGGCGTGCCGGTTCTCGGCATATGCTACGGCAGTCAGCTTGTGGCACACCTTTCGGGCGGAAAGGTTGAGCCTGCAAACACCCGTGAATACGGCAGAACTCCTGCCGAACTTGATACTTCAAGCCTTCTTTTTGACGGTCTTGAAAAAAGCAGTATTTGCTGGATGAGTCATACGGATTATGTTTCAAAGCTTCCCGAAGGCTTCAAGGTTACGGCAACAACGGCGGCTTGTCCCGCGGCGGCGTTTGAAAACACCGAAAAGAAAATATATGCTGTGCAGTTTCATCCGGAAGTGGGACATACGGAGCAGGGAAACGCCATTCTTGATAATTTTCTTAAAAAAATATGCGGCTGTTCGGGCGACTGGCATATGTCCTCATTTACCGAAAACGCGATAAAAAATCTGCGTGAAAAAATAGGAGATAAAAAGGCGCTTCTTGCGCTATCGGGCGGCGTGGATTCATCGGTTGCCGCTATGCTTGTTCATAAGGCAATAGGAAAAAATTTAACCTGTATTTTTGTTGACCACGGGCTTCTTCGCAAGGACGAGGGCGATACGGTGGAGAAAGTTTTTAAAGAGCGGTTTGACCTTAATATTGTAAGAGTCAACGCGGCGGACAGATTTTTATCAAAGCTTGCCGGCGTTACTGAGCCGGAAACAAAAAGAAAAATAATAGGCGAGGAATTTATACGGGTTTTTGAGGAAGAAGCAAAAAAAATCGGCAAGGTTGATTATCTTATTCAGGGCACGATATATCCCGATGTTGTCGAAAGCGGCAGCGGCGACGCGGCGGTTATAAAAAGTCACCACAATGTCGGCGGTCTTCCCGATTACGTTGATTTTAAAGAAATCATCGAGCCGCTTCGCAGCCTTTTCAAGGACGAGGTGCGCCGCGTAGGCTTACAGCTCGGAATACCTGATTTTCTGGTTTACCGTCAGCCGTTTCCGGGACCGGGGCTTGCGGTCAGAATTATCGGTGACATTACAGCCGAAAAGCTTGACATTCTTAAAAACGCGGAC